>SVSM01000019.1 GCA_015064295.1 Oscillospiraceae bacterium
TCTCTTCCGTTTGTCAAGACCTTTTTTCAACTTTTTTCAAAAGTTTTTTGAGTTCGTTTCCTCCCTCAAGGCGACTCGACTATTATATCACGTCGTCTCCGCCTTGTCAAGAGGGTTTTTGAACTTTTTTCAACTTTTTTCAAGCTGCTCGCCGGGGTGCTCTTTCATGCCCCCCGCGATTGCGGCTTTGTTATTATAGCACTCGCTAACACGTTTGTCAACACCTTTTTTGCCTTTTTTTCACTTTATCCGTTTTTGTCTATTTTTTACAGTTTGATCCGCTCTCCGTTGTGCATCCTGACATCTTCTGTCTGCCCTCTTGTGAAACGCTTCCTTTTATGATATAATAATACCAATTCCCCGAAAGGAGTTTACTCTTGGAACCTATCGAAGCACTGCGTGGGATGCTATCCGACGCCATAAAAGGGCAAACCCTGAGAAAGCTGGTTCTCAGCCGCCCCACCGATACATCCATTCTCCGCACTGAGGGCCGCCTCTTCGAAAAGAAGGGAGAGCTCTATTTGCAGCTTGAAACCTTTCAGACCGACGGCAAGGCTCTCCACCGCAACATTGCCGCCCACGAAGCGGCCGACGCCCTCATAACGGCATTTGCCGGCTACCGTCAGCTCAACCTTCTCACCACCTGCGGTGACGCCGAGGCAAGATTCTCCTCCAAGGGCAAGCTTCTTCTCTCAGGCAAGCTGAAAGCCGGCGAGCGCGCGGCGATCGCCTCTCACGACCGTGACAAGAAGCATATATTATATGAAGGAACTCCCTATGATTTTCTGATCGCCCTGGGCGTCACCGACGAAAACGGTGCGATTTTCGATAAGAAGCGAGCCAAGTTCCGTCAGATCGACCGTTTCCTTCAATATATTAACGAGATCGTACCGCACCTTCCGAAGGACGGCGAGCTCTACGTGCTGGATCTCTGCTGCGGGAAGAGCTATCTCACCTTTGCCGCCTATTGGTTTTTGACTGCCGTAAAGGGACGCAAGGTGTCCATGCTGGGAGCCGACCGCAAGGCCGACGTCATCGCCTACTGCGCCGAGGTCGCCGACGCCCTGCACTATGACGGCCTCACCTTCCGTTGCTGTGACGTGAGCGAGCTGACGCCCGACCAACGCCCCGCTCTCGTGCTGTCGCTGCACGCCTGCGACATCGCCACCGATATCGTGCTCACCACCGCTGCGCGGCTGGAGGCCGACGTCATCCTTTCTACCCCCTGCTGCCAGCATCAGGTCATGGAGCAGCTGGATACGACCTCTGCCTTGGGCAAGGAGCTCGCTCCCATCCTCCGTCACTCTCTTTTGAAGCAAAAGCTGGCCGTAGCGCTGACCGATGCTCTCCGCTGCAAACGGCTTGAGGCCGCCGGCTACTCCGTAGACGTGACCGAGCTGATCGACCCGGAAAACACTCCGAAGAATCTGATGATCCGCGCCATCCGAGCCCCCATGCCGGAGGCTGTGAGGAAGAAGCATGAGGAGGAGTTCCGTGCACTGGAGGCATTGGCGGGGGTTAGGATTTGGGGATCGTAGGGGTCCCTGCGGGGCAGGGTTGATTTTTGTGATTTTTGTTTCTTCTAATTGTTAGTTGAACAGATAGAACAAGAAAGGGTTGTTTTTCTGTACTTTCTTTTCTCGTGAAAAGAAAGTACCAAAGAACACACGCTTACCCCTTTTCCCGAAAAGGGGTAAGCCCCCAAAAGGGGTCTCTACAACCGCGAAGCTTGACCTAAGCCGTCTTGGCCACCGACGGCAAAGCCGTCTGAGTGGCTGCAAGATGGGGATGCGGAGGTCACAACAACCGCGAAGCTTGACCCGAACGGTCTCGGTCGCCGACGGCAAGGCCGTCTGAGCGACGTGCAGATGGGGATGCGGAAGGTGTGTCCGTCTTCCTGCCGCGATGAGATCTTTTGCAAGCGGTACTGTCTCCCTTATTCTTTCAACAATCCCCTTGCTCCGTCCGCGTTTTGAATGGCTATTCCTTTTGGGAACAGCGTATCCAAACCGCCGAGCCGGCCGTGCGCTAAACGCGCACAGGCGAGGCGTGAAGCTTCTTCTTTTTGATTCTAAAACTTTTTCTTCAAAGAAGAAGAAAAAGTTTTAGCGCCTTCTTTGGGCACCTTTCTTTGCGGAAAGAAAGGTGCGAAAGAACCCCCGATTCGGAGAACCATCATCTCCACGTACAAAGAAATACGAAAAACACCGATGTATTGTCGCTTCTTCTAATGCACAGAACAAGCTAACACAAAAAAACAAAATAAACCGAGGCCCCCATGATCATCGATTTCCACACCCACTGCTTCCCCGACAACCTGGCACCGAAGGCCCTCGCAAAGCTAAGCGAAGCCGCCGGCATTCCCCCCTTTACCGAGGCCACCGTCGTCTCCAATATCCGAAAAATGGACGAATGCGGCATCGGCCTGTCCGTCGTCTGTAACATTGCCACAAACGAAAGGCAAATGACCAAGGTCAACAGCTTCGCCATCGACGTAAACGATTTCTCCACCCGTCTGGTAGCGCTGGGCTCGGCCTATCCTGACAGTCCTCTGCTGGAAAAGGAGCTGGAGCGCCTCATCGACCACGACATTTACGGCATTAAGATCCATCCCGAATACACGCCGTATTATATCGACTCCCCCGCATGGCGAAAGGTCTTCGCCCTCTGCCGGGAGATGGGCATTTTCCTGGTAACCCACGCGGGCTATGACTTCACCTCCCCCGATCGCATTGCCGTTACCCCCGAGCGTCTGGGCCGTATGCTGGACGAATTTCCCGACCTCACCGTGGTAGCCGCCCATTTAGGCGGTAACCGCATGTGGGAGGAGGTGGAGCGCCACCTCTGCGGACGGGAGAACCTGTACCTTGATACGGCGCTTTTGGCGGCCGAGGGGCTCAGTCCCGCCCTGGCCCTCTCGGTGATCCGCAAGCACGGCGCTGACCGCGTTCTGTTCGGCTCGGACCTCCCCTGGTCGGATCCTGCCGTGGAAATGACCTTCGTCCGTTCCCTCGGGCTCAATGAGACAGAGCTGACGGGAATCCTCGAAACCAACGCGATCACCCTCCTCTACCGATAAGAAAAGCCCCGACAGACCAAACGGTCTGTCGGGGCTTTTATGTATCAGTGAAAATCGCTAACCGTCAGTCGTCGAGGCTCTTACGAATGTCCTCCAGGATTTTCGTTTGCTTCCGCTGCTCCTGCTGAACCCGCATATCATGCATGACTTGATTCAAACGGTCCTCCGCCTCTCTCTGTGCCTGCATCTCGCGGTTCAGGCGGTCCATTTCGTATTGGAACTGGAGCATCCGCTGGCGGCTTGCCTCCTGCTCCTGCTTCTCCTTCTCAGCGTCGTACAGATGGAGCGCTTCCTTGAGAGAATCGGCGCGCTTTCTCTGCAGCTGGGAGATCACGAACTCCACCAGCTCTTCGCTCTTGTCGCTATCATCCAAAACGGGATTGTCAGCGATACGGTTCATGACCGTTTTCAGCTCGGCATAAAGAGCGCTCACCTGCTCGTCGATGGCGGCGTGTTCCTTTTGCTCGTCAAGACGCCGCTCGGCGCGGATCGTCTCGACCTGCTTTTCATAGGCCTGCATGGCCTTCTCGTGCTCTGCCTTTTCGAGGGCCTCCGCCTGAGAGATTCGTTCTTCAAAGGCCGCAATCTGCTTGGCCGAGCGTTTCTGCACCAGGTGATACAAAATCGCCATCACCGCACTGAGAATCCCCAATACGACCAACACGATCTGCCATGTGGGCGACGCGCAGATCCATGCCTTCCATCCAATCCATACGCCGGCAACCATACCGACTGCAATGCCGACAAAGCCAAGACAGCCGGCAAACCAGCAAATCCCCGCCGCCAGAACGCCCAAAAAGCTTCTGTGGGCGATGCATCCGATCACCGCCGCAGCCGCCAGGAATACGGTCTCCAGCAGCGCGTACCCTCCGCCGTCGGAAATCGGGCCGCGCTCAGCCTTCGCCTTTAACGACCGCGAGCGATCCATCTGCGGCTTGTCGGGCAGAGCGTCCTCGGTCCTGTTTCTCACGGCGTCGTGTTCTTTTTTCTTAGCTTCAATTTTGCCCTGAAGGCTCTTGGCCTCTCGGAAATCGGCCCGCATGGCCACAAGAGCATCCAGATCGGTCTGAAACTGACTCATCGTAGTATCCTCCGTTTTTTATTCATTAAAACAAGTCTGGCACTCCCAAGCGGACCTTCCGCCGGGAGAGCGTTTTGCACAGGTCTCGCATATTGTCTTACAAAACCCGCAGCTTCCCGTCCTGTACGCCGATCCGCTTAACCACCGCAAGGAGTGCCTTTTCGGGGGACAGGGCCTCGATCTCGGCCCCGGCGGCGCAGGGATGTCCACCCCCGCCGAACAGTCCGCAGAGGGTATTGGCGGGGAAGCCCGGCTCACTCCGTACCGAAAGCTTGTACTTCTGGGGCTCGGAGTGGCTCTGCTTCAGGGTAATGCCCACCACCACCCCTTCGATCTCGCGGGTAATGGAGCTGAGGACGCCCAGGTCCTCCTCGGAAAGGGAGAGCCGTTCCTTCATCTGGTTGGTGATCACCACGGCCGCGACGGCGCCGTCGTGGAAATAGCGAAGCCCCGTATAGGCCGCCGTCAGAGCACGGATCTCCGATTGGGTACGGTTCTCAAACAGCTGATGGTCGATGTAGGCGTGATCGACCCCCGCCTCGATGAGCTCCGCCGCAATGCGGTGGGTACGGGCGGTGGCGTTGGAATACCGAAATCCTCCCGTATCGGAGGAGATGGCGGCGTACAAGGGCTCGGCCGACAGCGCAAGAGGGGTGCCGAGGGCCTTAACGATCTCGAACACGATCTCGCCGCAGGCCGCTGCCGAGGCGTCCACGTAGTTCCGCTGGGCGTAATCCTCTCCCATCTCGTGATGGTCGATCTTGAGGGCAATGCGGTCGCCGTAGTATTCCTCCAGCTCACCAAGGAGGGAGGTGGACGCCACGTCCACCGCCACGAGTGTCACCTCGCCGTAATCACGGTCAAGAAGAACCTCCTCGTCCTCAAACAAAAAGCGGTTATTGGCCGCCAAGGTATGGGCGCAGGTGATATACACCGTCTTCCCCAGATGCCTTAACGCGTTGGCCAGTCCCAGCGCCGAGCCGAGAGTGTCCCCGTCGGGCCGCTTGTGGCAAAGGAGCTGAAATCGATCTCCCTCACGAAAAAAAGAAACGATCTCCTCAAGGGTGATGTTATTGGTCGGCATGGTCGGCCTCCTCGGCAGCGTCACGGGCATCGGCGGCAGCCAGCTCCTCCTCCACCTGCTTCATCAGCGAGCGGATGTGGGCGCCGTGCTTCATGGACTCGTCCACCACGAATTTCAGCTCCGGGGTGATGCGGAGATTCAGCGTCCGCGCCAGCTGGGTGCGGATATATCCCGCAGCGTTCTCCAGGCCCTTTTGGGCGTCGCCCTTGCGGCGCTCTCCCATGACCGAGTAGTAGATCTTTGCGAACTTCAGATCCGCCGAGCAATCCACCGCCGTCACGCTGATAAAAGCGCCGGCCACACGGGGATCCTTGACGTTTCGTAAAATCTCGGCCAGCGCCTTGGTGATCTCCTCGTTGACGCGACCGGTTCTGTAATTTGCCATTCGTTTCATCCTTTACTTGCAAATTCATCTTACCCTTTTATTATACCACAGTTTTCAAAAAAAGAAAGAGAAATCGGAAAAATATTTCCGCAAGGAAAAAAGCGCGGCTTCTCTGCAGAAAAATCCAATTTTCCCTTGCAAATCCACTTGCAAAACGGCACGTAATATGGTACACTATATAATGTATAGAATTCTTTCCGCCCGGGAGGAACGGAAGGCAGGAAATAAACGGTCCATCCTTCTCATTTTCCACAGCCCGCCAAGGCATCGGGCGGTGCCGATACTACCTATCCGAGGATACGAACATGAAGATCTTACACTGTGCGGACATCCATCTTGACAGCCCCTTCCGCAGCGGAAGCGCCGAGAAATCGGAGGTGCGCCGTCGGGAGCTGCGAGGGACCTTCTCCTCGCTGATGCTCTACGTCAAGACCGAGGGCATCCCGCTGGTGCTGTTTGCCGGTGACCTGTTCGACAGCAATATGACCACCAAGGAAACGGTATCCTTCGTCATGAAGGAATTTGCCGCCATTCCCGAGTGCCGCTTCGTCATTGCGCCCGGCAATCACGATCCCTTCACGTCTGACAGCGTTTACGCCAAGACCGTGCTGCCCGATAACGTATTTTTGTTCCGGGAATCCACCCTCGGCAAATTTTCCTTCCCCGAGTTGGGTGTAGAGGTCTACGGCTACGCCTTCACCCAAAACACCCTGCCCCTCTGTCCCTTTACCGGGCGAGTCCCCGAGGATTCCGAAAAGATCAACCTGCTCTGCGGCCACGGCGAGGTCGGTGACCCCCTCTCCCCCTTCTGCCCCATCGCCGAGCGCGACATTGCCGACACCGGCTTCGATTACTGCGCCTTCGGCCACATCCACGGCTCGGAGGGCGTCAAAAAAGCCGGCAACACCTACTACGCATACAGCGGATGCTTAGAAGGCCGCGACTTTGGTGAAACGGGCCACAAGGGTGCATTGTTGCTGGACGTCAGCAAGGAGCGCGGTCTGCTCTCCCTAAAGGCCACCCCCATCCGCTTTTCGGGCCGCCGTTACGAATGGCTTGAGCTGGATCTGTCGGGCATGGCCGACGAGGACGAGGTCAGAGAAAAGATCAAGGCACTCATGACCGAAAAGGCCCTGGGCTCCGACACCCTGCTCCGCCTCACCTTACAGGGAAGCGTCTCCCCCCGTCTTCGTCTTGACGTAGGGGCACTGACGTCGACCTTCTCGGCGGGACTCTTTTACCTTGAGATTCAGGATCGCACCGTCCCCCTCTGGGATACGGCGGCGCTGGAAAACGATCCCACGGTGCGGGGTGCCTATTTTGCCGCCATGCGCCCCCTTTTGGAAAACGGCACCCCCGAGGAGCGTGCCGAGGCGGCCAAAGCTCTCCGCGTGGGCCTTGCGGCCCTGGCGGGGGAGGATTTTACCGAAATCGGATAACGGAGGCATCTCCCTTGGCGAAACGATACCGCCGCAAGCCTGCGGCCAACAACAAAAACACGCCCGAGAAAAAGCCCTTCCCTTGGAAAAAGGCCCTGATTCTACTTGGTCTTATCCTGGTTTTTTTCTCCTTTTACCGCATTGCCATCTATCTTTATTGGGCTTGGGTGCTCCACGCCTACTGCATTGCCATCGGCGTGCTGGCCCTGGCGTATGTGCTTTGGAACCGAGGCATCTTTACCGCCCTCACCCCCGCCGATCTGCCCGATGCCTGGAGCAAAGAAAAAAAGGAGGCCTTCCTCCGCGAGCAGCAAAAACGGAAGAAGCAGTCCTCCCTCCTCCTCTACTTACTGATCCCCATGATGGCCACCGTCATCTTTGATATGGTTTACCTGTTTTTAGAGCTGAACATGGGGTTGGATCTGCCATGAGTCACGAAAGCATCCGCGTCGTTAGTCTGTTTTCGGGCTCCAAGGGCAACTGCACCCTGGTGGATACGGGATCGGTCCGTTTTCTTGTGGATGCGGGCGGCTCCGCCAAGGCCATCGCCGACGGGTTACAGATGTTGGGCTACACCCTCTCCGATCTCTCGGCCGTCTTCATCACCCACGAGCACAGCGACCATACCCACGCCCTTCCCACGCTGGTGAAGAAGCACCCCTTGCCTATTCACATGACTGAGGCCTCGGCCAAGGCCCTTTGTCCTGCCCACGCCTCCTTTCTTGAAGCATACCTTGTCATCCATCCCGACGAGTTCACCGTCACCCTTGAGGACGGATGTGAGGTAGAGGCCTTTGCTGTCCCCCACGACAGCGTCTGCTGCGTCGGCTACCGCATCACCTGCCGGGATCTTTCGGTAGGCATCGCCACCGATTTAGGATACGTGTCCCAGCGGGTGTACGACCGTCTGCTGGGCTGTGATGCCGTGATGCTGGAGGCCAATCACGACCGCGACATGGTCAAAAACGGTCCCTACCCCGCCGCCCTAAAGCGGCGCATCCTGTCGGGAGGCGGCCATCTGTCAAACGACGATTGCGCCGAAATCGCCGGCGCCTTGGCAAGAGGCGGCACGAAGGCTCTCCTTCTTGCCCATTTAAGTCAAGAAAATAACACCCCTGCCGTTGCCGTCGAAACGGTGCTCCGGGCCGTGGAGCGATACGGTGTCACCGTCACGGCCGCCGACGCCGAGGAGGCCACGGCTCTTATGGACGTCGGCCGTCCGATCCCGCAAACGGTGTAGCGGGTATCCCCATTTTAGAAAAAGGCTGCGGAGCACCCGCTTCCGCTGAGGTCAGGCCATGTTATCCATTCAAGTCCTCTGCGTCGGAACGCTGAAGGAAGCGTATCTCCGCGACGCCATCAAAGAATACGCCAAGCGCATCGGCGGCTACGCCAAGCTCACCGTCAGAGAAACCAAGTCCGACCGCGAGCTGATCCCCCTCCTGCCGCCCAAAAGCTACAAGATCGCCCTCTGCGTGGAGGGGAAGCAGCTCTCCTCCGAGGAGCTGGCAGCCAAGATCGAGGAGCTTCCCTGCCGCGGCATATCGGAGATCGCCTTCGTCATCGGCGATTCCGACGGCATGGGTGAGGACGTAAAGGCCGCTTGCGACCTTCGTCTGTCCTTCTCCAAAATGACCTTTCCCCATCAGCTCATGCGCGTGATCCTGCTAGAGCAGATCTACCGCGCGCTGTCCATTGTGAACCACGGAAAATACCACAAGTAAACGAGGCACGAGATGAAATTTCTGAAAAACGCCGCCATACGGCTCACCGCCCTGCTCCTCCTTTTTGCTATGATCGCAGCCGTCGTGCTCTATCAGGCAGGCGCTTACGATCTTGTTTTTATCAAGCGTCCCGCCGTCGACCGTCCCGAGGACAGCGGCTCCGAGTCCGACGAGCCTGACCGGCCTTCCGACAGCACCGGCTCCTCCGAGCCGAATCCCGACGACACCTCGGACGAGCCTCCCCTTGAGCCCCGTCCTTCGGTCGACCTCGAGGAGATCCCTTCTCTTTCAGAAGCCGAGAAGCTGGGATATTCCCTGTCCTCCGCCCTCTTTGACGGAAACAGCATGCTGGCCCGTCTTCCCTACGATTTCGGCAAAAAAGCCTCAACCTTCTCTCTCCGCACCGAGAAGATCACCTCGACCGTGTTTTATCAGACCAACAGCGGCCTGATCTCCACCAAGAAGGTGACCAGCGTGGTGGACAAGCCCCGCGTCAGCCTCTACTTCGGCCTGCTTCTTGTGGATAACGGCAAGACGCTGGACATTTACAATCTGAACGGCAAAAAGCTCGTCAGCAATTTTTCCGGCACCCTGACCTACGCCCTGTCGGAAAACGGCAACCCGGTGGTGAAAATCAAGAGCAAATACCACGAGATCGACGCCAAGGACGGCCTGTCGAAGGCCATCTCCGAGGATGAGGTCTGCTTCCGTGCCCTCTCCTTTGATCATCCCCGCTATGACGGAGCCGGTCTGCCGGACCTCAAGCCCTATTCCGCCTACGTCGACGTCTACACCGAGGTCACCTTAGAGGACGACCAGACCGATCCCTCCGAAACGACGCCGGGCGACACCGAGACCGACGATACCACTACCGGAGCCGACGATACTACCACCGAGGCAGACGACACCACTACCGAAGCCGACGATACCACCTCCGAAGCCGACGATACTACCTCCGAGGCGGACGATACCACCTCCGAAGCCGACGATACTACCACCGAGGCAGACGACACCACTACCGAAGCCGACGATACCACCTCCGAGGCTGACGATACTACCTCCGAGGCGGACGATACCACCTCCGGGGCCGGCGAGCCTGCCATCGTGATCACCGAGACCATAGCCGAAAATCCGGCCGAGGCCTCGGAAGACGTATCAGAGGACACTCTCGACACCGACGACAAGCCCCTCCCCGAAGGCGTCGTGGAGATAGACGGCAAATATTATAAGGTCACGAAAAAGCTCATGTGGGGCTATCGGCACTCCAACGGCGAGGTAGCGATCCCTTCGCAGTATGCCTCTGCCTACGCCTTTACCGAGGATGGCCTGGCCGCCGTCACCGACTTTGACGATAACGTCTTTTACATCAACACCGAGGGGGAGGAGGTCATCTCCATCCGCGACACGGTGCACATCAATCCCCCCGAAATGAGTGGCATCCGCATCCGCCAGTTCTACTTTGAGCCGGTGACGAAGGGCCTCGAAAGCATCGGCACCTACTATTTCGACCACGGCTACACCATGCTCCGCTATTGCTGGGTCAGTAACTTCAACAAAAAGCAGCTCTACCGCAACGAGTTCCGTCTGATCGACACCAAAGGAAAGCAGTTCGAGATCCCGGGCGGATATACCCTCGTAGGCTATTCCGACGGCGTCCTGCTTTTGGAAAAGGAGGGGGCATACGGCTATATGAACACCAAGGGAGCCTGGGTCAGCCCCGCCGTCTATCAAAAGGCCTCCCCCTTCTTGCAGGGCCTGGGCGTTGCCGTAAACGCCGAGGGCAAGTACGGCCTGATTGACCGCAGCGGAAGCGAGATCCTTCCCTTCGCCTTCGATTATATCTCAAACGTTTCGGGCGGTAAGGTGGTCACCTTCTCGGCCGACCGCGGCTGGGAGATCTACGGCGTCGTTGCCAAGTAACTGCCATGAAAAAACGAAGCACATCAAAAGGAAAGCGGGCCAAGACTCTCCTTACCGTTCTCCTCACCCTGCTGCTGGCAGGGTGTGTGGCGGCGGGAGTGGGGCTCGTCTTCTTCCGCCCGCAGCTAAAGCAGCTCTACCGCTCCATACGAGAGGTCTTCCTCTCCGCTCCCGATCCTGCCTATCGGCACTATGAGGATACCGATGGCAAGATCGTCATCTGGCTGGACCCCGGCCACGGCGGTGCCGATCCCGGTGCCGTTTCCCCCTTCCTCGGAGAGGAGACCGAGGCAAGCATCAATTATCGTCTCAGCCGCCTGGTGAAGGCGAGGCTGGAGGCCAAGGGCTACACCGTCAAGCTGGCGTGGGATGAGAATACACCTCCCGCAGCCGACGGCACCTATCCCTACCAAGACCGCATTGCCCGTGCCAACGCCGATCCCGAGGCCGACTTTTACGTCTGCCTCCACGGCAACTCCTTTACCGACCCCACGGTCAGCGGCGCGCGGCTCTATTATTGCTTCGCAGACGATCCCTACACCTACTCCTTAGCCTACCAGGTAGCAAAGGCGATCGGTGAGGCCCACGGCGGCAAGGACACCCCCCGCCTCTTTCCTCAGACCCAGGAGGACGCCTTCTACGTGCTCCGCCATGCTACCATGCCGGCCTTCCTTCTGGAAACGCTCTTCGTGTCCAATGAGAGCGACGCTGCCAAGCTCCTGGACCCCGCCTGGCTGGCCACCGAGGCCGACGGCATTGTAGCCGGCATCGTCCGATTTATCGGTTCTTAATCTTCCACTATTTAAGGAGGTTCCCATATGAAAATTGAAGTTGCCAAGAAAATGATCTCGATCCTGCTCATTATCCTGATCGTAAGTATTTGTCTCACCCTCGTTCTGATCCGTAAGGCCGCAAACGACCAGGATCCCGAAATCCCCGGCGTGGACGGCACGTCCGATTCGGAGCCCAATTCCGACGAAGCTCCCGACTCCGACGATCCGGTGGATAGCGGCACGCCTCCTGCCTCCGATTCCGTCACCCCCGGCAGCTCCGAACCGCCTGTGGTCGATCCTCCCGTGGTGGATCCTCCCGTGGTCGATCCTCCCGTGGTCGATCCTCCCGTGGTCGATCCCCCCACGCCTGACGAGCCTGCCAAGGCCCCCGTCGGCTTTGCCCTTGACCGCGTGTTTACCACCGATACCGGTGTCCGAATCAATATGATCGCCGAATGTCACGCCACCCGCAACAGCGACGGCAGCGTCAATCTGACCGTTGAGCTGTACCTTGAGCATTACGCCCTCGCCGTAGGTGCCCGCAACTGTACCCTCAAGGTAGGAGACGTCACCCAGAAGTTCACCTCTCCCCGCATTTCCCAGGATGGCAATAAGAAGACCAAGCTGCTGCTCCAATCGGTCAGCGGCACCTTTGCCTACGGAGAGACGGTGGAGATCGCAGCCAAGGTCCCCGTAGGACTCACCAATTACGGAGGCGTACAGATCAAGTCTCTCAATATCAACGAATCCATCGTATTGAAGTGAGGACGGCAATGGCAACACCTCGTTTTGGCCCGGGCGGAAACTCCGAGAGCTTCTACGCCCAGGGAAACAAAAGCACCAAGCAGGCCCCTGCCTGGGTAAAGGCCTTCGGCCTTGACGCCTACGAATACCAGTGCGGCAACGGCGTCACCGGCTCCGATGCCAACTTCATCGCCGTGGGAGAGGAAGCCAGAAAGCACGGCATCTCCCTTTCGCTACACGCCCCCTATTACATTTCTCTGTCGGGCGTCGATCCCGAAACGCGGCTGAAAAGCGTGGGATATATCGAAAAGAGCGTCCACGCCGCCGAGCTTTTGGGGGCCGACCTTATCGTCATTCATACCGGCTCCGCCGCCAAGATCACGCGGGAGGAAGCCATGAACTACGCCCGCGATACGCTGTGCAAGGCCCTGGAGGCCATCGACACCCCCGTCCGCTTCGGCCTTGAGACCATGGGGAAGATCAATCAGCTGGGTACGCTGGAGGAGGTCATCGACCTCTGTAAGCTCTCCCCCCGTCTCCGTCCCGTGGTAGACTTCGGCCACTTGAACGCCCGCGACCTGGGCGGCCGCTTCGTCACCGAGGGCGATTACCGCCGGGTCTTCGACGCCATCGGTTCAGCCCTGGGAGACGAATACGCCCGAGATCTGCACTGCCACTTTTCCAAGATCGAATATACCACCGGCGGCGAGAAAAAGCATCTCACCTTTGCCGATACCGTCTACGGCCCCACCTTCGAGCCGCTGGCCAAGGTGCTGGCTGATGACCGCCTGTCCCCCCGCATCATCTGCGAATCGGCAGGCACTATGGCCGAGGACGCCCTGGCCATGAAAACGCTCTACCGACAGGCGGTGGGAGCATGACGCAGCAAGCATTAACGGACGAATCGTATATGCGCCTGGCCCTTGAGGAGGCCGAACAGGCCGCCAATGGCGGTGAGATCCCCGTTGGCGCCGTGATCGTGAAGGACGGCAGCGTCATCGCCGCCGCCCATAACCTGCGGGAGACCGACGCCGATGCCTCTGCCCACGCCGAGCTTCTCTGTATCCGAGAGGCAGGCAAGCGCCTGGGGGGCTGGCGGCTCACCGGCTGTACCCTCTACGTCACGCTGGAGCCCTGCCCCATGTGTGCCGGCGCCGTCATCAACGCCCGCCTGGATCGGGTGGTGTTCGGTGCCTACGATCACCGTGCCGGCTCCTTCGGCAGTCTCATTAACCTGGCGAGCTATCCCTACAACCACCGCCCCGATCTGACGGGCGGCGTTCTGGAGGAGGAGGCCAAGGCTCTGATGGTGGCGTTTTTTAAGGAGAAACGATAGCGCGGGAAGGCATAGGGGGGCTTTGCCCCCTCACCCCCACCAAAAAACTTTTTGAAAAAAGTTTTTTGGATTTTCAAAAACTTTGATCGGCCCCAAACTCCGTTTGGGGCAAAAAGAAACATGGCCTTCCGCCTATGGCGGAAGGCCATGTTTTATATCTTCGTTCCGATCTCCTCCCGCAGGCGCTCCATGATCTTCTTCTCCAGGCGGGAGATGTAGGACTGGGAAATGCCGAGCTGGTCGGCCACCTCCTTCTGGGTCTTTTCCTTGCCGCCGCCCAGGCCGAAGCGAAGCCGAATGATGGTCTGCTCCCGTGGGGAGAGCTTGCTCACCGCCTCCTCAATGGTGCGGCGGTCCTCGTCAAACTCCATGTTCCGATACACCGTGTCCTCGTCTCCTCCCAAAACGTCGGACAGGAGCAGCTCGTTCCCGTCCCAATCGGTATTCAGCGGCTCGTCGATGGACATCTCGAACCGCCGATTGCCCACCTTACGGATGTACATTAAAATCTCGTTTTCAATACACCTGGAGGCGTAGGTGGCCAGCTTGATATTCTTGTCCGCCCGAAAGGTATTGATGGCCTTGATCAGCCCAATGGTGCCGATGGAGATCAGATCCTCGATCCCCACACCGGTATTCTCAAACTTTTTGGCAATGTAGACCACCAGCCGCAGATTGCGCTCCACCAGGATCCCCCGCAGACTGGCGTCCTCCTCCAGGCGTGCCAGGATATCGCTCTCCTCCTCGTGAGTCAGCGGCACCGGGAGCGTGTCCGGCCCGTTGATATAAAAAACGCCGTTTTTCTTTGCCAAAAGCCGTCCGAGAATCTCACGGATCGTGGAAAAAATACGCATAACATTCACCTCAAATCGGAAAGAGAACCGCCAAAAGCGTCATTGGGCGCCCCACGCCATCCTTCCCCGCCGAAAACGAAGTGTTCGGCCATACACGTTCTTGGGGGCCGAGGGGGAGGTCTCCGAAAGCAGTCCCCCCTGCGGAGCAAGCTTGCGTTCCTTCCTCTTTAGCCCAGCACCTCGGGCACGAGGGCCTCGTGGGACAGGGGAGTGGGAGAAACGGCCAGGAGGGCATCCTTCTCCTCCCCGTTTACGGCGAGGCCCTCGGGAGAAAAGGCCAAAAGCATGGCGTCGCCCCCTACCGAGTGGGAGGGGATCAGCCGCACCCGGCGGGCCATGTCCGGGGAAAGCGCCGCCAGTGCCGCGGGATCTCCCGCAAGGAAGGCAGGTCTCATCTCCTCGGGCAGGAGAGGAATCAGGGCCTTCTTGGTCACGACGATCACGGGCCTTCCGCCGAGGGGATCGGTCAGAAGATTTCCGCTATCGAAGATACCCGAAAAGGGATACGTAACGCCGTTTTCCCGCACCACGAGCGAGCATTCCTTTGCCGTGCGGCATCGTTTACTGAATCGTCCGCCTGCGATGGCGGCGGCACCTGTGATCCCGGCCACCACCGCCATCCAGCCAAGCGGTATTTCGCCCGAAAGCGTACGATAGCTTCCGTCGACGAACACGGTTTGGGGATCGGACAGATGACCGATAGCGCCGTAAAGAGCCGTCATCACACCCCCAAGCAAGCACCCGCTTCCGTAAAAGAGAGCACAGCAGGAGAGGATCCTCGTCCGGAAGGCCACATAGCACATCAAAAGAGAAACCGCCAGATTCACGGCAATCTGAAAGAGCAGCCAGCCACCCATAAAGCAGGCCGCCACTCCATAAAACGCACCGATTCCCGCCGCCAGCGCCATGGAAAGGGGCCGTATCTTACGGTGCAGAATCTGTGCCGTCACGTATAACGTGAGAAAATCCATCGTAAAATTCACGAAGAACAGGACGTCTCCGTAAAGGATTTGTTTCATCACCCATCACCGCTTATCATTATACGCCGGCGGGGACAAAAAACGAGTCGAAGGGAGAGCGAGTTTTCCCACGAGTTTCGGAAAGAAATGAAAGAAAATTGTAAATTATACGCCGAACGGTTGTGACGAGAGGAATTTTGTGATAAAATGGAGACAGAACGTATGGGAAGGAATCCTGCCATGAAACTGCAACGTCTTTTGCTTTCGATCTGCCTCATCGCCTTGCTCATTCCCCTGCCGACGCAAGGGGCGGTGTCCGAGACCGACGGGGGCATCTTCTATTCGGTAACCGACGGCATCGTAACGGTGGAGGGCTTCAACGCCGCAGGGACCGTCATGGACATTCCCGCGACCATCGACGGCATGCCTGTCCGCTATATTGCCGACCAGACCTGCCGCGGCGACGGCGTCATCACCGAGGTGCGGATCCCCGCAAGCATCGTATCGGTGGGGGAATTTGCCTTTGCCGACTGTCCCAACCTCACCAAAGTCACCTGCAAAGGAGGGGAGACCATCGGCTACTCGGCCTTCCGAGGGTGTGAGGCGCTTCTTTCCCTTACCCTACCCGAGACCTTAACAACCATCGACGACAGCGCCTTTTACGGCTGCACCATGCTGGGAACGGTCAAGATCCCCTCATCTGTCACCGCGATCGGCACCGACGCCTTCATGGGCTGCGACCGTCTGATCCTCAACGTCAAGGATAACGCCTATGCCAAGGCCTACGCCGAGCAGTACCACATTCCTACCGGCTTCACCTCCACCTTCTCCTTCACCCTGATCCTGCTGGCCCTCACCACCGTGATCCTTGGCGCTGCCCTTTGGGTAGGATACCGCTTGATTATGAAGAGAAGGCATAAAAACTAAAAAGCCCCAAGAAAAAAGGAGGCGTTGCCACGCCTCCCAAAATCATACCGACCTCCCGCCTCCGCCCTTTTCGCGGACGGCGGGATCTTTGATATTCACGATGATCAGGTCTTCCCCGATGTGCTCAATGCAAGCCCAGGGAATCCGAAGAGACGGACCCCGCCCGAAAAGAGAGCTCTCCCCCGGCACCAGAATCGAGAGAAGGCGGGCGTCCTTGACGTCAAGCTCCACGTCGCTGACGTACCCCAGCCGTTTTCCGCTGTATACGTTAATGACCTCTTTATTCCGCAGCTCGGTAAGACAACAATCCATTCCTCGTCCTCCTTTTTGGCGGCCACGTCCCCGCCTCACTTCATTCTATTCGGGGAGGGGTGCTTCCATGCATAGCAAAAGAAAAAGCCCCCGCTGATGCGGGGGCAACGATTCGGATGTAGCAGACTCAACACCCCTCGTAGGCGTCAATATCCACGGTATAGCGGGAAGCAAAGGCCTCATCCTCCAGAGCCGAAGCATCGTACTTCTGCTCCTGCAAAATGACCTTGTCAAGGTCGGGACGAGTTTTGGGATGACGGGGGGTAAAGACGGTACAGCAGTCCTCATAAGGCAGGATCGAGGTCTCAAAGGTGCCGAAGCGACGGGCCAGCACCACGATCTCCTCCTTGTCCATGCCGATGCAGGGACGGAAAACGGGACGCTTCACCACCGAGTCGGTGACGGTAAGGGCCTGCATGGTCTGGCTGGCCACCTGTCCCACTGACTCCCCGGTGATAAGGGCCTGGGAATAGGTCTCCTCGGCCACCCGTTCGGCCAAGCGCATCATGGAACGGCGGAGCAGCAGGGTGAAGTACTCCTCGTCACAGCTATCGCGGAGAACCTCCTGCAGATGGGTCAGGGACACCACGTGGACGCGGATCTTGCCGCAGTATTCCGACATCAGCCGCGCCAGCTCCAGCACCTTTTCTCTTGCCTGATCGGAGGTGTAGGGATAGCTTTCGAAATGGACGGCCTCCAGAGTCACCCCTCGCTTGGCCATCATAATTCCCGCCACGGGGCTGTCGATACCGCCCGACAGAAGCAGGAGCGCCTTGCCGTTGGAGCCGGAGGGCATACCGCCCGCTCCCTGGAAGGAGCCGGCGTGAATGTAAGCCTTCTCCTCGCGGATCTCGGTCATGACCACCACGTCGGGGTTCTGCATACTGACCTTCATGCGGGGACAAGCCTCCAGCACCGCGCCTCCCACCTCGGCCGAGATCTGGGGCGAGGTCATGGGGAAACGCTTGTCGGAGCGGCGGGCGTCGGCCTTAAAGGAGGCGTGGCCCTTCAGGTAGGCGGGCAGATAAGCCTTCGCCGTCTCCTTGATGGCCCCGATCTCCTTTTCGGCCACGGCGGCACGGGCCACGGCGGTAATACCGAAAACCTTGCGACAGAGACGCAGTGCCTCGTCGATATCGGCATCCTCGTCCTGAGGCTCCACGTAAATGGTGCTTTGCGCAAGAGTCACTGAAAAGTTACCCGCCAGCTTCAAGCGCTTTTGCAGCTCCCGACGGAGCAGCTTTTCAAAATAGCCGCGGTTGAGTCCCTTGAGGGTCAGCTCACCGTATTTACAAAGAAGAATCTCGTTCATCGTTCGTTTCCTTTCCTTCTGTCAGGCGTTTAGTGGCAGGCCAGCCAGCTGTCGCCCACACCGACCTCCACGGTCAGCGGCACGACCAGCTCCACCGCCGCCTCCATTTCCCGCTTCAAGAGCGCCGCGGCCTCCTCGGCGCAGGACTTGTGCGCCTCCAAAATCAGCTCGTCGTGGACCTGCAGGATCAGCTTGGCGTCGATCCCGCTCTCGCGGAGAGCCTTGTCAACCCGGATCATGGCGATCTTGATGATATCGGCGGCAGCTCCCTGAATGGGACTGTTCATGGCCACCCGGGCACCGAAGGCCTGCAGATTCTTTTTGGGAGATGCCAGCTCGGGGATATCGCGACGGCGGCCGAAGATGGTAGTCACAAAGCCGTTGGCCTTGGCCGTCTCCACGATGTCGGTCAGGTACTCGCTGACCTGGGGGTATTTGGCCAAATAGCTCTTGATATAACGGTCAGCCTCGTTCTTGGGGACACCTAAATCTTGTGAAAGCGAATAGGCACCGATTCCGTAGACGATACCGAAATTCACCGCCTTGGCCCGTTTCCGAAGCTCGGAGGTCACCCCCTCCACCGGAACGCCGAAGACCTGGGAGGCGGTCACCGTGTGGATATCCTCCCCCGAGGCAAAGGCGGAGATCATGTTGGTATCCCCCGAAATGGCGGCTAACAGGCGAAGCTCGATCTGGGAATAGTCGGCGTCCACCAGCAGGTAGTCCTCGTTCTTGGGAATAAAGTACTGCCGCATCCTCCGCCCCAATTCGGTGCGGATGGGAATGTTTTGCAGATTCGGCTCGGAGGAGGATAACCGTCCGGTAGCCGTCACCGTCTGATTGAAGCTGCTGTGGATCCGTCCGTTCTCGTCGGCCACTTTGAGAAGGCCGTCCCCGTAGGTGGACTTCAGCTTGGCCACCTGGCGGTATTCCAAGATCCGATCCACGATGGTGTGATAGGGACGGAGCTTTTCCAGGGTTTCGGCGTCGGTGGAATAGCCGGTCTTGGTCTTTTTGGCCGCAGGGAGCTTCAGCTCCCCGAACAGAACCTCCCCAAGCTGCTTGGGGGAATTGATGTTGAACTCATGTCCCGCCTCAAAGTAGATGGCCTCGGCGTAGTCGTGGCACATCTGCCCCAGCTCCTCCGAGAAGGCGGCCAGCCCCGCCCGGTCCACCTGGAAGCCCCGCCGTTCCATGTCGGCCAACACCGCCGACAGCGGCTCCTCAATATGGTAGTACAGGGAGGACTGTCCCGTCTCCTTCAGCTTTTCGTTCAGCACGTAGGCCAGCTCGTAGAGCACCTTGGCCTCGTCGTAGCCGTCAGGGAGGACTTGTCCTAAATATTTCACCGCCAGTCGCGGCAATTCATAATGATTATCGGATGAATCGCAGACGTAAGCCGCCAGCGTCACGTCAAAGACCTTGCAGGCCAGCCGCCCGTAGGCAAAGCAAAGGGATTTGGCATCCTTCACCACAAGGGTGCGGCTCTCATCGCCAAGGAAAACCTTCACCGCCTCCTCGTCCGCATCGGTCAAAATACATCCCTGCTTTCCGTCGTAGAGGAGGATCTCCCCTTCCCGGAAGGAAACCGCCGCATAAGGGAACTCCCCCGCCCCAAGAGAGGAAAGGGGACGTCTCGGCAGTTCGGCGCAGGAAAGGAAGGGAGAAGGACAATCGGAAGCCTCGGCTTCCTCCTCCTTGTCAAGGCCCAGACGCTTGATCATGGAGGAAAGCTCAAGCTCTGTGAGCAGGGGCTTCAGCTCGGCACGCTTGATCCCCTCGTAGGTCAGCGACGAAAGGGTAACGCCAAGAGGAACCTCACAGTGGATGGCGGCAAGGAACTGCGACAGATAGGCGCTCTCCTTCCCCTCGGTCAGCTTGGTCAGGGTGGCACCCTTGATGGCGCCGTCGTTCAGGTGCTGGTACAAGCCGTCAAGAGAGCCGTATTCGGCGATCAGCTTGAGGGCCGTCTTTTCCCCGATGCCGGGGACGCCGGGAATGTTGTCGGAGGAATCCCCCATCAGGGCCTTTACGTCCACGAACTGCTCGGGCGTCACACCGTATTTTTCTCCAAAGGCGACGCGGTCAAAGACGTGAGTCTCTCCCGTGGAGGCCAGCAGCACCTTCACGTCGTCGCGGATGAGCTGGAAGGCGTCGCGGTCCCCCGTGAGAACGAAGACCTCGGTCTCCCCGTCGCCGAGGGTGGAACAGGTGCCGAGGATGTCGTCGGCCTCAAAGCCGTCGGTTTCCAGGATCGTCAACCCCAGCCCCGCCATGGCCTTTTTGGCATAGGGAAGCTGAACGGCAAGCTCCTCGGGCATCCCCTTGCGGGTGGCCTTGTAGCCGTCGTAGCGGAGATGACGGAAGGTAGGCGCCTTGCGGTCGAAGGCTACCGCCGCGTAATCGGGCTTCCGTTCCTCCAGGTGATGGAGGATGATGTTCATCATGCCGTAGACGGCATGGGTATACAGTCCCGCCCCGTTGGTCAGGGGACGGATGCCGTAAAAGGCACGGTTGAGAATGGAATTGCCATCGATAAGCAATAGCGTTTTCATGAAAACCTCTTTCGTCAGACGTATTTGCGGCTGATCTTATCCAGCCCCCACGCCGCCGCAAAGCCGCCGACGAGGCAGGCCAGCTTGATAACAAGGTCGGCAGCGCCGTCAAAGCGGTAGGGGATGATGGGGAGCGTCATGGCCACAACGATACCGAAGATCGCATGGTACATCTGGGAGGGAAATTTTTTAAGGAGAAAGTTGACGGGACGGGCAAGGCCCAGAATGGTAGCGAAAATACCCACAGCGAAGGGGATGATGGCGTCAAAGCGCATGGCAGCCAGCGCCGCCGTAAAGCCCAGCTTTCCTGTGACAAAAGCAAAGGCCGCCGCCACCGCACCGGTCACCACCTGCATCAGTGGCTCGTAAAGGCCGAGGAACAGTAGCGGTGAGGAGGCACTCATGCCTGGGACGATGATGCCAAGCCCCCAGAAGACGCCGCTGAGGCCGTACCAGAAGACGTTGGGCGTCACCTTGACCTCAGTGGCAAGCTCCAGCGTCAACAGCACGCCGAAGATGAGAGCGAAGGCCACCGCCATGGTGATATAGGAGGAGCGCTTGCGCCCCATTTCCCCCGCCTCCCGCCATAGGGAAGGAAGCATACCGAGGATCAGGCCGACAAAGAGGCAAGCAGCTACCGCCTCGTTGCTCTGAAAGAGCCAGACCACCAGCTTGGCGAGGCCGAGGAAGCCGATGACGATGCCGATGGCTACCGGCAGAAGGAGCTTCCAATGCTTTTTCAGATTTTTGAGGGGATGGGCCAGCACCTCCATCAATGGCTCGTAAAGGCCGAAGATGGCGCAGAGCACGCCGCCGCTGATACCGGGCAGGACGCCGCCGACACCGACGAGGGCTCCTTGCAGGAGCCGCACGAGGGCGGGGGCTGCTTTTTTGATGGATTTTGTCTGCGGGGTTTGGGTGTTGTTCATAGGGGGGAGTCCTTTTTTGTTTTTAGGAGTTTTTTTCTGCGTTATGACGTTGTTTCTACAAAAGGTGTTTTCTTTTGCACCTTTCTTTGCACGCGGAGAGAATGATTCTTCGAATCGGGGTTTTTTCGCATTTCTTTGCTCGTAAAGATGATGATTCTTCGAATCGGGGGTTCTTTCGCACCTTTCTTTCCGCAAAGAAAGGTGCCCAAAGAAGGCGCTAAAACTTTTTCTTCTTCTTCGAAGAAAAAGTTTTAGAATCAAAAAGAAGAAGCTTCACGCCTCGCCTGTGCGCGTTCAGCGCACGGCCGGCTCGGCGGTTTGGCTTTGTTAAAGCAAACGGGAAAGAAATCCAAAACGCGTTCGAGAAAACTCGGCATTGCCGGTGCAAAGGGGGCTTGCGCCATACGGTGCGCCGGCCTCTGCGGGTCGGTGATTCTTACAGATGTGACAGTCTCTGCAGCCCACAATGAAAAAGATTGAACAGGCACGGTGTTGTTGTCCAAAAACAATCTCTGCGGCCATCTTTGGAAAAAGCTATATTAACAGCACTATCTTACGCCTTTGTCAGAATCCCCGATAGCAGGGGCTTGGCCGCAGTGCCGCTGGTGTAACCTTGGTAGGTTGGGCTTACCCTTTTAGGCGAAAGGGTGGGGGGATCCCGAAGGGGGGAGGGCGTCGGAACGAGCGCGTCAAAACTTGCTTTTGACCGCGACTGACCGCCCTTCCCCCCTTGGCGGTTTCTTTGGGGTAGTTCCGCGTAGCGGAACTACTACTTTCATTGGCCGCCCAAAAAAGGGACGAAAAAACATTCTTCTCATTCTATCTTCCTAACAAACGATCAGAAGAAACAATCGCATTAAGAAGAAATCTACACCCCGCCCCGCTGGGAAACACCACCCTAATGTATTCAATCAACCGAAAAACATTCAATCCTTCAAATTCAGAACCGCGCTTCTCTCACGACAAAGCTCCCGATACAGCACCTCCGCCGTCCAGGCGGCATTGGTAGCCGTCACCACCGCCTTCAGCGGTACCTTCCGGACCTCCGACACGCGGAGCGCATCAAGAAACACCTCCAGCATGGCCCGTGGAAAATTGGCAAACACCAGCATGGGCTCGGGAAGCTCGTTAAGAGGCGCCGAGGCGCCTCCCTCAAGGCCGCTGGCTACGGCAGCAATGGGAAGGGTATACGACGGCGGCAAAACGCGGCGGATCCCCGCCCCGTAGCGCTTGGCAAAGCGCTTGAGTGCGGCACAGTCCTCCTCGGGCAAGCCATAGCATAAGATCAACGGTTTTTCCATATCGTTTCCTTTCGGCCGGGTAGCTCACAGCTCCCACATCAAATCGTTTTCAAGGCACACGGTGAGGTCCAGCTTCTTGGGAAACCGAAGTCCCGCAAACTGCACCTGGACGAAATGGCCTCGCCGCCCGATGACAACACCCTCGCCGAAGGCCTTGTGGCCCACCGAGACGCCCTCGTAGTAGCGTTCCATGAGCTTTTCGATCTCATCGGCACTTTTGGGTACCTTTGGGGGCAGGTTTCGGGCGCTTTTCGGCCCCTTTCGGGCCGTTTTTGGCACCGTTTTGAGGGCTTCATCGGCAGACCTCGGCTCGTTTAAGAGGATTCGGACGTAATCAAATCCCTCCGTTTCCTCCCCAAACGCCTTATCCCAGGTCACCAGCTCAAGGCGCTTTTTGGCGCGGGTGATCCCCACGTAGAACAGCCGCCGCTCCTCCTCCACCGTGGCCTGCTCCTCGGCCGTGTAGGCCGTTCCGTTTGCCGGTGCCGTCACCGATGGCAAAACGCCGTTCTCACAGTCACAGAGCAACACGCGGTCAAACTCCATGCCCTTGGCGGAATGGATGGTGGTCAGAAGAATGCCCTCTCGGGAAACGGCGCCCCGCTTGACCTCCTCCTCCAGCGTCACAAGACGGTCGAAGAAGGACTTCCGCGTACGGTGACGGTCGGCGATAGCCAGCAGCACCGCGGTTTTCGTGGTATCCTTGGTGCGGTGGCTGAGATAGGTGCCGTAGCCCGAGTCGGAAAGGATCAGGCGAATGGCCTCGTAGGTGTCGGCGCGGTTGATGCGGTAGAGGACGCCTGCCAGCCGCCGCATCCGCTTACGGAGACGCTCGGGGTAGAACATGGTCTCGGCGATGTATTCGGGGTAGGAGAGCATATCCGGCCCCCGATTCTCACGGAGGGCGCTCTCGCAATCGGCGCGGCTCATGCCGCAGGAAAACTTATAATACAGCTGACGGAACAGCTCGCCGTCGAAGGGATCGGCGGCAAAGCGCAGAATCGCCGCGATATCGGTCACAATATAATGGCTGAAAAAGAGGCCGTCGTTCCCCCGCACGCGGTAGGGGATCCCATTTTCCGACAGGACGTCGATCAAGGGCAGAAGGGAATCGTTCAGGCGGCTGAGGACCGCCGTGCTCCCCTCCATCGTCGTCGCCACGCGGCGGATATGGTCGGGCAGCCGCTTGCGGTCGGGCAGCACCGTGTGAAGGATCGGCTCTCCCGCCTCGTTGGCGGTGGTCATAGCCTTATCGGCGGCGCGGCGATCTCGGTTCAGGGCAATAAAGCGGCCCGCCGCCTCCACGATGGTCCTGGTGCTGCGGTAGTTCTGCCCGATGGACAGCACCTTGGCGTCGGGATAGACGGTATCAAACTCCAGAAGGCCCTCGGGATAGGCGGCTCGGAAGCCATAGATGCTCTGGTCCTCGTCCCCCACCATAAAGAGATTGCCGTGCTTTTCGGCGGCTTTTCGAAGGATAAGGTGCTGGATCTTCGAGGTATCCTGGGCCTCGTCCACGCAAAGGTAGCGGAAGCGGTCGGTATAGCAGGCGTTAACCTCGGGACAGGTGCAGAGGATCTTGTAGCCGTAGGCCAGCTGATCGTCGTAGTCCATTAAGCGGTTTTCGGTTTTATAGCTACGGTAGCGGCGATAAATATCAAGGAAATCCCGCCCCTCGATCTTGATCTTGTCCTTGATCTCCTCCTCGGTGAGCATCGAGTTGCGGCAATAGGTGATGGCGGTCCTGACGTCGCGGATCTCGTTTTCGGTAGGATACCCGCCGGTGTCGGCAAGGATACCACGCAGGATCAGCGAGACGTCACTCTCCTTATCCAGAAGACGGAAGGCCTCTCTTCCCTTCACTCTTTCGTAACGGTGGATCAGAGCGGCGCAAAAGCCGTTGATGGTGCGGATCTCTACGTCACGGCTGCCAAACAGGGCCTCGTAGCGCTTCTGCATCTCCTTGGCGCCTGCCACCGAATAGGTAACGGCGAGGATCGACGACGGATCGATCCCAAGCCCCTTGACCATATAGCCGAGGCGGGCGATGACGGCGGTGGTTTTTCCGCTTCCGGGCACGGCTAAAAGCAAGACGTGGCCGTTTACCGTTTGGCAGGCAAGGTCTTGCTCGGGGGAGAGGGTGAGGTTGTAGGTGGTTTTGTATTGTTGATATGGTTGTTTGGTTTGTTCGTAGACGTTCACATGAGGGCTCGTTATTTGTTTTTTATTAAGGGTTTGTCTCTGCGATAAAATGATGTTTGTTCTTATCGTTAGGTGAAGTAAGAATAGGATAGAGTTGTTTTTATTAACTTTCTTTGCACGCGCAAAGAAAGTTACAAAGAAAACGCGCTAAAACTTTTTCTTCTTCTTCGAAGAAAAAGTTTTAGAATCAAAAAGAAGAAGCTCCACGCCTCGCCTGTGCGCGTTCAGCGCACGGCCGGCTCGGCGGTTTGGCTTAGAAACAGCAAACGGGAAAGATGTCCAAAACGCGCACGACGGCTCTTGGCTTTGTCGGTGCAAAAAGGGCTTGCGCCATGCGGTGTGCCGGTCTCTGCGGGTCGGTGATTCTTTCAGAGGCGTTTGCCCCTGCGGCCCACAATGAAAAGAATTGGCGCGGTGCTGCCGCAAAAAAATGATCTCTGCGGCCGGTTTTGAACAAAACGAGATTAACAGCACTGTCTTACGCTTTTGTTAGTATCCCCGATCGCAGTATCTTGGCCGCAGTGATGGGGGTGTTCCCTTGGGAGGTTGGGCTTACCCTTTTAGGTGAAAGGGTGGGGGGTTCCCAAAGGGGGGAGGGCGTCGGAACGAGCGCGTCAAAACTTGCTTTTGACCGCGACTGACCGCCCTTCCCC
>SVSM01000020.1 GCA_015064295.1 Oscillospiraceae bacterium
GAAACAAGGAACAATACCAGATCCTCCTCGCTCAGTCCTTCGGTCATGGAGAGGACCTGTTGCGTAGCGGACAGACCATTCTCATCGGGCACGGGATGCCCTGCCTCGCAGAGGACAAAGCCGGGGATATCGCCCTGCAAATGGTGATATTTGGTAATGACGATTCCCTTTGAAATGCGCTCACCGAGGATATCCTTGGCGGCTTTGGCCATGGTAAAGGCAGCCTTTCCGATGGCTACGACGATCAATTTGCCCCGACAGGATGGCAGATCTCGTAAGCCCTCAGCCACGACGCGGTCGGGCAGACAGGCAGTAATGGCCGAACTGACGATTCGGGTAGCAATTTCCCTTTGCTTCATAGTTCCTCCCAGAAAAACGGATGGAAGAACGGTGTTCTTCCATCCGTTTCACGTTATCTTACTTTACGATCTCGCCGTAGCAAGCGCCGAAGGCGCAAGCAGCATTGGCCTCGTCGGTATCGATGTGCATGGCGGTAGCAAACTTGGGGCTGACGCGAATGACAACGTCGCCCAGCAGAGCGCTTCTGTCGGCCGAATCGATCTTCACCGAAACGATCTCCTTATCGGCCACACCGGCGGCCTCGGCATCCTCGGGAGTCATGTGGATGTGACGCTTGGCAACGATCACGCCGGAATCGAGATCCACCTCGCCGCAGGGGCCAACCAGCTTGCAGCCGGGAGTGCCGGCCAGGTCGCCGCTCTCACGGACGGGAGCGGTGATGCCGAGGGTACGGGCGTCGGTGAAGGACACCTCAACCTGGGATGCGGGGCGGGCAGGCCCGAGAATGATCACGTTGGCGATGGACTTTTTGGGGCCGACGATGGTGCAACGCTCCTCACAGGCGTACTGGCCGGGCTGGCTCAGATCCTTCTTTTTGGTGAGGGTCGCGCCCTTGCCGAAGAGGGCTTCGATATGGGCTTCGGTAAGATGGATATGTCTTGCCGAGGTTTCAACGAGAACTTTCATGTTTCTTTCTCCTTGCAGATAATAATTTATAACAAAAGTATTATACTATACCTGACCGAAAAAGTAAAGGTTATTTTGAAAAAAATCGGGAAAAAGGTATGATTTGCCCCAAGAGAAAGGAACCTGCATGAACGAAAGTGAACTCTGCCCGCAAGACCTTCCCTCCGAAAACGAGAAGGACGGCGCCGTCACCCTTTCGGCGCACGACAGCTTCCGTCTGCATTGTATGACCATCATCGGACAGGTGGAAGGCCACTATTTTCTGCCTGAAAATCAAAAGGTGACAAAATACGAGCATATGCTCCCGGCTCTTGCCGAGGTGGAGGAGAGCCCCAAGATCGACGGCCTGTTGCTTCTTCTCAACACGGTAGGCGGAGACGTGGAGGCAGGCCTTGCCATTGCCGAAATGATCGCGGGTATGTCAAAGCCAACGGTCTCTCTGGTTCTTGGGGGCGGTCACTCCATCGGGATGCCATTGGCGGTGTCGGCCAAGCGCTCCTTTATCGTTCCCTCCGCTACCATTACCCTTCACCCCGTGCGGATCAGCGGCCTGGTGCTGGGGGTTTCCCAGAGCTTTGAGGCCATGAAACGGATGCAGGACCGCATCCTTTCCTTCGTGGTGCAAAACTCAAAGGCCAAAATGGAAACGCTACGGAAGCTGATCTTAAAGACTGACGAGATGGTCACCGATATGGGAACCATTTTATCAGGAGAAGAAGCCGTCTCCATCGGCTTGATCGACGAGATCGGCGGGCTTAAGGAAGCCATTGCCGCCCTTCGGGCCATGAAGACGCAACCGTGACCTATCTGAAAAACGGTGGAATCCTTAAAGATTCCACCGTTTTTCATTATGAGTCAGAACAGTCCGCTGATCTTACCGTCGGCATCCACGTCGATGCGCTCAGCAGCGGGAGATTTGGGAAGACCGGGCATCGTCATAATATCGCCGGTCAGTACCACAAGGAAGCCGGCGCCGGCCGACACCTTGACGTTCCGTACTGTGACGACGAAGTCCTCGGGGGCTCCTATCTTAGTCATATCGTCCGAGAAGGAGTACTGGGTCTTGGCGATGCAAATCGGAAGACCGGCAAGTCCCAGCTCGGTGAGACGGTCGATCTGCTTCTTGGCGGCGGGCGTTACGTTGATGCCGGCGCCGCGGTAGACGCGGGTAACCACCGCCTCGATCTTATCCTCGATCGTTCCGTCCAGCTCGTAGCTGAAGGAGAAGTGATTATCTCCCTCCTCGCAAAGACGGACGACCTCCTCGGCCAGCTCCTTGCCGCCCTCACCGCCCTTGGCCCACACGTCAGACAAAATCGCCTTGACGCCCAGCTCGGCGCACTTTTCGATCACAAGGGCGATCTCGGCGTCGGTATCGGTGGGGAAACGGTTCACCGCTACCACGGCAGGAAGACGGTAGACGTCACGGATGTTGGAAACGTGACGGAGGAGATTGGGCAGGCCCTTTTCAAGAGCCACCAGGTCCTCGCTTCCCAGCTCGGTCTTGGCGCGGCCGCCGTGCATCTTCAGAGCGCGGACGGTTGCCACCACCACGACGGCGGAGGGAGTCAGGCCGGCGGTACGGCACTTGATGTCAAGGAACTTTTCAGCACCCAGATCGGCACCGAAGCCTGCCTCGGTAATGGCGTAATCGCCCAGCTTCATGGCCATACGGGTGGCGATCACCGAGTTGCAGCCGTGAGCAATGTTGGCAAAGGGGCCGCCGTGTACGATGGCAGGGGTCCCCTCCAGCGTCTGGACAAGATTGGGCTTAAGAGCATCCTTCAGAAGAGCCGTCATGGCGCCGGCGGCCTTCAGATCGCCTGCGGTAACCGGCTCGTCCTGATAGGTATACCCAACGATAATACGGGAAAGGCGTGCCTTCAAATCGGAAAGGGATTCGGAGAGGCAGAGCACCGCCATGATCTCGGAGGCAACGGTAATGTCGTAGCCATCCTCACGGGGCACGCCGTTCACACGGCCCCCGAGACCGTCGGTCACAAAGCGAAGCTGACGGTCGTTCATATCGACGCAGCGGCGCCAGGTAATGCGGCGGGGATCGATGCCTAAGGCGTTGCCCTGATAGATGTGGTTATCCAGCATGGCGGCCAACAGGTTGTTGGCTGCGCCGATGGCGTGGAAGTCACCGGTAAAGTGAAGGTTGATGTCCTCCATAGGGACGACCTGGGCGTAACCGCCGCCGGCAGCACCGCCCTTCACACCGAACACCGGGCCGAGGGAGGGCTCGCGGAGAGCCACGACCGACTTCTTTCCGATCTTACGAAGACCGTCGGACAGGCCGATGGTGGTGGTGGTCTTACCTTCTCCTGCAGGGGTGGGGGTAATGGCGGTCACAAGAACCAGCTTGCCTTCCTTTCCCTCCTTATTAAGAAGCGAAAGGTCCAGCTTGGCCTTATATTTACCGTAGGGCTCGATCACGTCGTCGTTAAGATCGATCTTGGCCGCAATCTTCTGAATGGGCTCCATCGCCACCGATTGGGCGATCTCAATATCGGTCAAAAAAGCCATCGTTCCATCCTCCTAACCTGTATCAAAGACTGAAATACTTAACGGCACTGCGGAACATACCAATGTCAAAATTGCCGTCCACGTTTTTGTAGAGTCCGTAGCCGATGCGCTCGGAGTGTCCCATCTTACCGATGACACGGCCGTCGGGAGAGGTAATACTCTCGATGGCATCGATGGACCCGTTGGGATTAAAGCGAATGTCGTAGGTAGCATCGCTGTTCAGATCCACGTACTGGGTGGCGATCTGCCCGTTCTCGGCCAGCTTGGCGATCAGCTCCTCGGATGCGAGGAAGCGGCCTTCGCCGTGGGAGATCGGCACCGTGATCACGTCGCCCACCTTTACCTCAGAAAGCCAAGGGGAAAGATCCGAGGCCACACGGGTGCGAACCAAACGGGACTGGTGACGTCCGATGGTGTTGAAGGTCAGAGTCGGGCAGGTCTCATCGGTATCGATGATCTTGCCGTAAGGAACGAGACCCAGCTTGATAAGAGCCTGGAAGCCGTTACAGATACCGGCCATCAGGCCCATCCGTTCGTCCAGAAGCTCGGTCACCGCTTCCTTCACCGAGGGGTTGCGGAAGAAGGCGGTAATAAACTTGGCCGAGCCGTCGGGCTCGTCACCGCCCGAGAAGCCGCCGGGGATGAAGACAATCTGGGAGTCCTTGACCTTTTTGGCAAAGGCATCCACCGAAGCGGCGATACCCTCTGCCGTCAGGTTATTGATCACCATGATCTCGGGCTCGGCTCCGGCGTCGGCAAAGGCCTTGGCGGAGTCGTACTCGCAGTTGGTGCCCGGGAAGACGGGAATGATCACGCGAGGCTTGGCAAAGGCGGAGGGAGAGGTGACCTTGCAGCCACCGTTGAAGGAATAGGTCTTGGGACGATTCAGCGGTGCGGCCTCCACGTTGCAGGGGAATACGGGCTCCAGCTTATTTTCGTAAGCAGTCAGCAACTCCTCGCAGGACACGCTGTCACCGCCGCGGGTGATCTTACCGTCGTCGGTCACGGTACCGAGACGGCGTCCCGCCTCATAGCCGTCCTTCAGCTCAAGGACAAAGCCGCCGTAGCAGTAGCCGAAGATCTCATCGTCCGAGAAGGCGGGATCAAAGGCAAAGCCGTAACCCTCACCAAAGCCCATCTTCATGACGGCCTCAGCAAGACCGCCGATACCGGGGGTATAGGCCGAAAGAACGGCGCCCTCGTCGTTCAGCCTCTTCACCTCGTCGTAAACGGCAAGGAGGGATTCGGTTACCGGGAGACCGTTTTCGTCGTAGGCGGGCTTGAGCAGCCAAACGGCGCTTCCTGCCTGCTTAAAGGGGCCGGTAACGATCTCATCAACCGTGGAGGTGGTCACAGCAAAGGAGACCAGCGTGGGAGGAACGTCCAGCTTTTCAAAGCTTCCGCTCATGGAGTCCTTACCGCCGATGGCGGCGATACCCAGCTCGGTCTGGGCCTTGAAGGCACCGAGAAGGGCGGCCATAGGCTTACCCCAGCGGCGGCTGTCCTTCATGGGCTTTTCAAAGTATTCCTGGAAGGTGAGATAAACGTCCTTAAAGGCGGCGCCCGAGGCGATCAGCTTGGAGGCCGATTCCACCACGGCAAGGTAAGCGCCGTGATAAGGACTCTTCTCGGACACGTAGGGGTTAAAGCCCCAGGACATAAGAGAGCAATCCTTGGTGTGGCCCTTCTCCACCGAGACCAGGTTGATCATGGCCTGGGAGGGGGTGAGCTGATGTTTACCGCCGAAGGGCATCATAACGGTGCCGGCACCGATGGTGCTGTCGAAGCGCTCCGAAAGGCCGCGCTTGGAGCAGACGTTAAGGTCGGCGGCAAGGGCCTTGTATTCGCTGACGAAGTCGCCGGCTACCGTCTTGCGGTAATCTACGGGGGCAGCGGTTTCCACGGCGATATGCTTTTCCGCGCCGTTGCTGTTCAAGAAATCGCGGGAAATATCCACGATACGCTTGCCGTTCCAGACCATCACGAGGCGGGCCTCCTCGGTGACCTCGGCAACCTTGGTGGCTTCGAGATTCTCACGGCCGGCCAGCTCAAGGAAGCGATTGGCGTCCTCGGGGGCAACCACCACGGCCATACGCTCCTGAGACTCGCTGATAGCAAGCTCGGTGCCGTCAAGGCCCTCGTACTTCTTGGGAACGGTATTCAGATCGATGAAGAGGCCGTCGGCCAGCTCGCCGATGGCCACCGACACACCGCCGGCGCCAAAGTCGTTACAGCGCTTGATCAGCCGCGAGGCCTCGGCATCGCGGAAGAGACGCTGGAGCTTACGCTCCACGGGAGCGTTACCCTTCTGCACCTCGGCTCCGCAGGTTTCCACCGAATGGGCGTTATGGGCCTTGGAGGAGCCGGTCGCTCCGCCGATGCCGTCGCGTCCGGTACGGCCACCGAGAAGAATGACCACGTCACCGGGAGCGGGACGCTCACGGCGCACGTTTGCGGCGGGAGCGGCGGCGATAACGGCACCGATCTCCATACGCTTGGCGGCGTACCCGTCGTGATACAGCTCGTCGACCTGTCCCGTGGCAAGACCGATCTGGTTGCCGTAGGAGGAATAGCCGGCGGCGGCAGTGGTGACGATCTTTCTTTGGGGAAGCTTGCCGGGAATGGTTTCCTCCACCGGTCTTAAGGGATCGGCCGCACCGGTCACGCGCATGGCGCCGTAGACGTAGGAGCGTCCCGACAGAGGATCGCGGATGGCACCGCCGATACAGGTGGCGGCACCGCCGAAGGGCTCGATCTCGGTGGGATGGTTGTGGGTTTCGTTCTTAAAGAGGAGAAGCCAGGGCTCGATCTTGCCGTCCACCGTCACGTCGATCTTGACGGTACAGGCGTTGATCTCCTCCGATTCCTCCAACTTGTCAAGGAGTCCCTGCTTTTTTAAGTACTTGGCGGCCAGGGTACCGATGTCCATCAGATTGATGGGCTTGGTACGGCCAAGCTCCTTTCTTGCGGCAAGATAATCCTGATAAGCGGATTCGAGAAGCTCGTCCTCGAAGGTCACGCTGTCAATGGTGGTAAGGAAGGTGGTATGACGGCAGTGGTCTGACCAGTAGGTATCGATCATGCGGATCTCGGTGATGCTGGGATCGCGGTTCTCGGTACGGAAGTAGTCGCGGCAGAAGCGAATGTCGTCCAGGTCCATGGCCAGGCCCTTTTCCGCTACGAATTTGGCCAGCTCCTCGTCACCGTAGGCACAGAAGCCGTGAAGGATCTCCACCTCAGTGGGGATCTGGTACACCGTCTTCAGGGTTTCGGGCTTGTCAAGAGAGGCCTCACGGCTCTCCACGGGGTTGATCACGTATTTTTTGATGGCCTCGATCTCACCGGCGGTCAGGTCACCGTAGAGGCAGTAGACCTTCGCGGTCTTAACCGAGGGATCGGCCTCGCTTGCCATAATACGGATGCATTGCTCGGCCGAATCGGCGCGCTGATCAAACTGACCGGGAAGAAACTCCACGGCAAAGACGACGGTAGCATCGGTAGGAAGCACCTCGGTCACGGTATCCAGCTGAGGCTCGGAAAAGACGGTGCGAACCGCACGACCCAAAATATCTCCATCCAAATTCTCAACATCGTAACGGTTAAAGAGACGCAGATCTGTCAGCGCCTCGATACCGAGGAAGGAGCGAATGTCATTCAACAGAGAGTCTGCCTCGTGCTGAAGACCGGGCTTTTTTTCAACGTATATACGATAAACCATGTCTTAACCTTTCTTTAGCGAGTCTTTTTAGCGGCAAGAGCGCGCTTGCCAATATCGTGACGGTAAAAGCCGTTTTCCAGTTTTACCTGCGGAACCAGCTCATAGGCGGCAGAAACGGCTTGGGAAAGATCCTCACGCACGGCGGTTACACCCACCACACGGCCGCCGCCCGACACCATTTGACCCTGTGCATCAAACTTGGCACCGGCCACATAGGAGAATTCCCGATCGGTATCGGCGGGAACGGCAAGGGGGAAGCCGCTTTCATACTTCTGCGGATAGCCCTTGGAGGCTACAATAACACAACAGGCGGCGCCATCCGAAAACTTCACCTCGGTTTCGGCCAGCGTTCCGTTGGTGGTGGCCTGCATGACGGTCAGAAGGTCGCTTTTCAGAAGCGGGAGCACCACCTGGGTTTCGGGATCACCGAAACGGCAGTTGTACTCGATGACCTTGGGGCCGCTTTGCGTGATCATGAGGCCGAAATAAAGACATCCCTTGAAGGTCCTTCCCTCGGCGTTCATGGCGTGAATCGTCGGCAGGAAGATGGTCTCCATGCAGAGAGCCGCCACGTCCTCGGTATAGTAGGGATTGGGAGCAACGGTGCCCATGCCGCCGGTATTGAGGCCCTCGTCGTTGTCAAGGGCTCTTTTGTGGTCCATGGAGGAGACCATAGGCTTGACGGTCTTGCCGTCGGTAAAGGCCAACACCGAAACCTCGGGACCGGTGAGGAATTCCTCAATGACCACGCGGCTTCCGCTGGCGCCGAACATCTTATCCTCCATCATGGAGTGGACGGCCTCCACCGCCTCCTCGCGGTTTTGTGCGATGATGACACCCTTGCCAAGGGCAAGACCGTCTGCCTTAATGACGGTAGGATATCGATCGACAGCATCAAGATAGGCAATCGCCTTATCCGCCTCCTCAAAGGTTTCGTAGGCGGCAGTGGGGATTCCGTACTTCTTCATCAAATTTTTGGAGAAGATCTTGCTTCCCTCGATAATGGCAGCATTTGCCTTGGGACCGAAGCAGGGGATGCCGACCTCGTTCAAACGGTCAACGGCGCCCAGCACCAAGGGATCATCGGGGGCCACTACGGCGTAGTCAATCTTCTTCTCAACGGCAAATTTCACGATGCCGTCGATATCCTTGGCGCCGATGTTGACGCAAGTGGCATCGGCGGCGATACCGGCGTTGCCGGGGAGGGCGTAGATGACCTCAACCGTCCTGTTCTCTTTCAGTTTTTTAATAATCGCGTGCTCGCGGCCTCCGCCGCCAACGACCAGAAGTTTCATGTAACAGGCGTTCCTTTCCACATCTGTGATACAGTTACAAAGTTTTTGAAGCTCCATAAGGAACTTTTTCCAAAAAGTTCCTTATGCGGGGTATGGGGCAGAGCCCCATGCAAATCTTAATGATGGAACAGTCTCATGCCGGTAAAGGCCATGGCCATACCGTACTTGTCGCAGCACTCGATGACGAGATCGTCGCGGATCGAGCCGCCGGGCTCGGCAATGTAGGAGACACCGCTCTTCTTGGCGCGCTCGATGTTATCGCTGAAGGGGAAGAAGGCGTCGGAGCCAAGGGCAACACCGGTGATGGTGTCAAGATAGGCTCTCTGCTCCTCGCGGGTGAAGACGGCGGGCTGCTCGGTGAAGTACTTCTGCCAGTTGCCGTCGGCGCAGACGTCCTCCTCGTTCTGATTGATGTAACCGTCGATGACGTTGTCGCGGTCAGGACGGCCGATGGTAGGCAGGAAGGGCAGATTCAGCACCTTCTCATGCTGACGGAGGAACCAGGTATCGGCCTTACCGCCGGCAAGACGGGTGCAGTGTACGCGGGACTGCTGACCGGCGCCGACGCCGATGGCCTGTCCGTCAATGGCAAAGCAGACCGAGTTGGACTGGGTATATTTCAGGGTAATCAGCGCCACGATGAGGTCACGGATAGCCGATTCGGGCAGGTCCTTGTTGGCGGTCACCACGTTGGTCAGAAGCTCACGGTCGATCTTGAAGTTGTTCCGTCCCTGCTCGAAGGTGATGCCGTAGACCTGCTTGCGCTCAACGGGATCGGGCACGAAGTCGGGATCGATCTTAACGATATTGTAGTTACCCTTGCGCTTGGACTTCAGGATCTCCAGGGCCTCGGGCTCATAGCCGGGAGCGATGACGCCGTCGGACACCTCGCGCTTGATCATGAGGGCGGTGGTCACGTCACAGACGTCGGAGAGCGCCACCCAGTCACCGAAGGAGCACATACGGTCGGTACCGCGGGCTCGGGCATAGGCACAGGCCAGAGGCGACTCGTCAAGGCCGGGAATATCGTCCACAAAGCAGGCCTTCTTCAAGGTCTCGGACAGCGGAATACCAACAGCAGCCGAAGTGGGGGAAACGTGCTTAAAGGAGGTGACGGCAGGCATACCGAGGGCTTCCTTCAGCTCCTTGACAAGCTGCCAGGAGTTGAAGGCGTCAAGGAAGTTGATGTAACCGGGGCGGCCGCAGAGGATCTCGATGGGAAGCTCGCTGCCGTCGTGCATATAGATCTTAGAGGGCTTTTGGTTGGGGTTACAGCCGTATTTCAATTCAAATTCTTTCATGTCTTACACCTCACACGTTCTTATTCACGATTCTGGTCTCGGTCTCGCCGCTTTCAATATCGATGTAGCGGACGAACAGAGACACCTTATTGTCCTCATTCAAATTCGTCCAAAGAAGATCGGTCAGCTCGTCGATGGACACATCAGGAAGCTCAAGGGTCTTGGGCTCGCCCTCGAAGGAAGGCAGGGGATTGCCGTCGCCGTGATAGGTGTGAATGAACTTGGCACGGCCGGCAAGAGGATTGGAGTAAGCATAGGTGAAGCGCTCGCAGGAGGAATCGTCGCCCTCGGCGCTCTTGAGAATGGACATGGCAAAGTTCATGCCCTCCTTCTCCAGACGGATGATACCCGAGATACGGGGGGTGAAGTTGGGCTTGTCGTCCTCAAACTCACGGGTACGGAGCGCCTGCTCGAAGGTCATCTGCTTATCCATCAGATCGTAGATGGTATCGGTCTGATCACCGTTGGTGACGATGGTCTTGTTGCCCAGCACGCGGACGGGATAGTAGATGATGAGATGGGGATCCACCATCTTGGATTCGTCGAAGGCCTTGGTACGCATGGCGTCGCCCTCGGGCACAAAGACGCGGTTGCGGCTGTTGACGCTGCGGCCCATGATAAAGTAGGCGGTGACGGCCTTCTTACCGTCGGGCGATTTGCCGATGATAATGCCTCTGCCGTGGTAGGCAAGAGAGTTCAGTTCTTCTTGAATGGTGGAGATCTTCATTCGGTTTATTCCTCGCTTTATTTGTTGTTTGATATGTCGTATGACGGTGTGGATCATGGCTTCGATAAGATTGCCTGCGGTGATGATCGCGATCCCGGCCAAAAACCAAGACAGTTCCTCAAGGCCGAGGATCGGTGACAGAAGGTCTGTCAGCCAATCGATAAGAAAGCAGGCAAGGCCAAAGGTCAGGACAGCCCGCAAGAGGTCAAGGCACTTCCCTTTCGTGATGCGGCTCATCTGCCTTCTCCCTTGATAGACACTTTGTTGTTTTCTACGGTGATTCTTCCCTCGCAGAAGAGGCGGACAGCCTCGGGAAGGATCTTCCACTCGGCTTCCTCCATAATACGCTTCTGAAGGGTTTCGGGGGTGTCATCTTGCTTGACATCAACGGCCTTTTGCAGCACAATGGGGCCGGCGTCGCACTCGGGAGTTACGATGTGGACGGTAGCGCCCGATACCTTAACACCCTTTTCAAGAGCCGCCTCATGCACCCGCAGTCCATAGAAGCCCTTGCCGCAGAAGGAGGGGATCAGGGCGGGATGGACGTTTAAGATCTTATTGGGGAATGCCTGATAGACCTGCTCGTCGATGATGGTGAGGAAGCCCGCCAGCACCACAAGCTCAGTCTCGGCCGCGATCAGGGCGTCGGTCAGCGCTCTCGAATAGGAGGCGATGCTGTCGTAATCCTTGCGGGGCAAGACCTGCGTGGCAATGCCGTTCTTCTCGGCGCGTTCCAGGGCGTAGACACCCGGTTTGGAGGCGATGACAAGGGTGATCCTTCCGTTACCGAGACGCCCTTCCCTCTCGGCATCAATGAGCGCCTGCAGATTGGTACCGCCCCCCGACACGAGGACGGCGATCTTAGTCTTGTTCATAGACGTTCCTTTCCGATTGACAGACGAGCATCAAGCGATAACAACCTTCTCGTCGGATGCCACGATCTCACCGATCGTATAAGCATCAATCCCGTTTTCGGCCAGCACGGCGATGGCCTTATCCGCCTCGTCGGCGGGGACGACGACGCTCATGCCCACACCCATATTGAAGGTGTTGAACATATCGCGCTCGGGAATGTTTCCGGTCTTGGCGATCAGATCAAAAATAGGAAGAACACGAACGGCAGAGCGATCGATCTTAGCGCCCAGGCCGTCGGGAATGCTGCGCGGAATATTCTCGTAGAAGCCGCCGCCGGTGATGTGAGAGATGCCCTTGACGTTAACCTTTTCCAAGAGGGCCAGGATGGGCTTTACGTAGATCTTGGTAGGCGTGAGCAGCGTTTCCCCGATGGTCTTACCGCCCAGCTCCTCGCAGGGAACGTAGAGCGCGGGGTTATTGTGATCAATATCAAACACCTTACGGCAAAGGGAGAAGCCGTTGCTGTGGATACCGGTTGAGGGCAGAGCGATGACCACGTCTCCTGCCGCCATCTTGGTGTTGTCAAGGATCTTTTTCTTATCCACGACGCCCACGGCAAAGCCGGCCAGATCATAGTCCTCCACCGGCATCATGCCGGGATGCTCGGCGGTCTCACCGCCGATGAGAGCAGCGCCCGACTGCACACAGCCCTCGGCCACGCCGCCAACGATCTCGGCGATCTTTTCGGGCACGTTCTTACCGCAGGCAATATAGTCAAGGAAGAATAGGGGTCTTGCACCGCAGCAAATGATATCGTTGACGCACATGGCCACGGCGTCAATGCCGATGGTATCGTGCTTGTCCATGAGAATGGCCAGCTTGACCTTGGTGCCGCAGCCGTCGGTGCCCGAAACCAGCACGGGCTCCTCCATGCCGGCAATCGGCAGACCGAAGCAGCCGCCAAATCCCCCCACGTCGTCAAGACATCCCTCGTTGCGGGTGCGGGCAATGTGCTTTTTCATCAGTTCAACGGCACGGTAGCCGGCGGTAATGTCGACTCCTGCGTTCTTATAGCTTTCACTGTAACTTTTCATCTCAATACGTCCTTTCCTGCGTGATTATTCTTTTCCGTTCCAACAGTAGGTGCAGAGCTTACAGGGATCGATGCCGATAGCCTCGATGACGCCCTCCAGCGACTGAAATTCAAGGGAGGAGAAATGGAAGCGGTCGCAAATGGTCTTACGAAGAGCCTTGCCCCGTTCGGTGGTACCGTCGCTGTACTCCTCGATGTGCTCAAAGCCCTCTTCCCCCTCCAGCTCCATAATAATACGGCGGGCGATCAGCTCCATGTCGCCGGTGGCGCGGGAGAAGTTCAGATATTTACAGCCGTACATGATGGGAGGACAGGCCGAACGCATATGGACGGCCTTGGCTCCGTTGTCGTAGAGGAAGTCTACCGTCTCTTTTAACTGTGTGCCGCGTACGATGGAGTCGTCCACGAACAGAAGATTCTTGTCCTTGATGAGCTCCCGCACCGGGATCTGCTTCATCTTGGCCACCTTGCTCCGCACCTCCTGGGAGGTAGGGGTAAAGCTTCTGGCCCAAGTGGGGGTATATTTAATAAAGGCTCGGGCAAAGGGAATACGGCTCTCGTTGGCATAGCCGATGGCGTGAGGGGTACCGGAGTCGGGCACACCGACGATATAATCGATTCCGTCCACGTTCTCGGCGGCGTTATCGTTTTGCGCCATGATCTCGCCGTTGCGGTAGCGCATGACCTCCACGTTTACGCCCTCATAGGTCGAGGTGGGGAAGCCGTAATAGCTCCACAGGAAGGAGCAGATCCTCATTTCCTTGCCGGGAGGGGCAAGCTGACGGCAGTAATCGGTAGAGATCTCCACGATCTCGGCCGGACCCAGCTCCCGTTCGTCCTCATAATCCAGCTTCTGATAGGCAAAGGAATCGAAGGCGACGCAGTGTCCGTCCTCCCGCCGTCCGATCTGTACCGGGATCCGTCCCAGACGGTCGCGGGCGGCAATGATCTTGCCGTCGTCCTTCAGAATGATGATGGATGCCGTTCCCTCGATCTCGTCCTGGGCAAAGCGGATGCCGTCAACGAAATTGTCCTTCTGATTGATCAGCGCGGCGACCAGCTCGGTATTGTTGACGTTACCGCCGGTCATGGCGTCAAAATGTCCGCCGCAGGAGGTATTGAGGTATCGATCGATCAACTCGGCGGCGTTTTGCACGATGCCGACGAAGCAAATGGCGTATGTACCCAGCTTAGAACGGATCAGAAGGGGCTGCGGATCGTAGTCACTGATGCATCCGATAGCAGAGGTTCCCTTCATGTCCTCGAAAACGTGATCGAACTTGGTGCGGAAGGGGGAATTGGAGATGTTGTGGATCTCCCGCTGCAGTCCGATGCTTTCATCGTAGGCAGCGATACCCGCCCGTCTGGTTCCCAGATGAGAATGATAGTCGGTGCCGAAAAAGACGTCCGACAGCGCGTCGCGTTTGCTTACGACGCCAAAATAACCACCCATGCAGGCCTCCTTCGGTTAATGGTTGAAGCGGGCTTCAACGGCACGGTTTTTCTCCAAAACCTTGTCGGCGCCCTCTCGTCTTGCGGCGTCCAGCTTATCTGCCAGCTCCTTGTCGGTCACGGCCAGGATCTGTACCGAAAGCAGGGCGGCATTGGCTGCTCCGTCGATGGCAACCGTGGCGACCGGGATCCCGGTCGGCATCTGCACGGTGGAAAGAAGCGCGTCAATGCCGTCAAGATATTTGGATTTTACCGGAATACCGATCACCGGCAGCGTGGTGTTCGCCGCAATGGCGCCGGCCAAATGAGCCGCCATTCCGGCGGCGGCAAGAATGACGCCAAAGCCGTTTTCACGGGCGTTGGCGGAAAAATCACGGGCCTCTAAGGGCGTTCTGTGGGCCGAATACACGTGAACCTCATAAGGCACGCCGTACTGATCCAGTACCGCCATGGCCTTTTCCACAACGGGAAGATCGCTGTCGCTTCCCATCACGATTCCGACTTTTTTCATGATAACCTCCGTTATTATTATCCGCAAAAACAAAAATGGGCAGTCTTGCCTTATATGCAAAACTGCCCAGACGGTCGGCGATATCATTTCCCGTTCCCCGGTGGTACCCCACCCTTCCGTCAGTTGCGGAAAATCTCTTCTCCTACATTATAACACACGGGACGGGGGAAAGTCAATTACCTTTTCAAATTTTCTTCGACAACTTCACGTGAATTCTCCGACGATCTTTGTCGGAAATGCCAAGAATCTGCCGTCACCCCTCCGCAGAAGGCTGTCCGCCGTCGGCACCGCCGCAAAAGCCGTCCTTTTGACTGTCGCACAGGTCGTAGTTCATGCATTGCAGACGATTGATCTCGCCAAAGGTGCGGAGCATCACGACGTTCTCACCTCGCTTGGGACAATATCGCTGGATCACTTCATGACGAATGTTGGGATTCGTTTTTTTCTCATTCATGGCAGTACCCTCTGTTACGGATTTGATACTACTATTATATCCTCCGCAAAAGGGGAATATGCCGACAAGGGCGTTATTTTCCCACACAAAACCGATGGAAGATCCGATCGGTGATGGTCTCCGAAACGCCCCGTCCGTCAAGCTCGTGAAGGGCCGCCAAGGCCAGCTCCAGATCCATGCCGGCCACGTCCTGGGTAAAGCCGGAGGACAGCGCATCGCAAGCCGAAGCCAGATGCTCCTCCGCCGTCCTTGCGGCGGCGTACTGCCTTGCCGACGACAAAACCGCTGTCACGTCGTAATCCAGCTTTTCCGAAACGTAAAGGGAGGAGATCCTTGCTTCCAGCTCGTCAAAGCCCTCGCCCGTCACGGCCGAAACGATGATAGGCTTGGCCGAAAGGGGCAGCTCGGTCACGAGGTCTCCCAGATCGGCCTTGTTGAGGATGGGCAGGATCTCGCACCCTTCCCTTTCGTTTAACAGCGCAAGAAAGGCTCTGTCTTCCTCGTCAAGGGGCTTACTGCTATCAAAGACCGCCAACACAAGATCGGCCTCATTCAGCTTTTCCAGACTCCGATCGACGCCGATCTTTTCCACGGCGTCCTCGGTGTCCCGCAGGCCTGCCGTGTCGCAGAGGCGAAGAGTCACGCGGCCCACCGCTGCCGTTTCCTCTACGGTATCGCGGGTAGTACCGGCCACGTCGGTCACGATGGCCCGTTCCCGTCCCAGCAGGCGGTTCAGGATCGAGGATTTTCCGGTGTTGGGCTTCCCTGCGATCACCGTAGGGATCCCTTCGTTCACGGCGCGGCCGGTGCGGTAGGAGGCCACCAGCGCCGTAAGCTCACCGTGAAGGCGCCGGGCACGCGCGGCAAGCTCCTCCGCCGTCATATCGGTCAGATCCTCGTCGGGATAATCGATGTAAGCGTAGACCGAAGCGATCAGCTCGGTCAGCTCGTCGGCCAGAGCGTTCACCTTACCGTGAAGCACACCGCGAGAGCTGGCCGAGGACAGCTTTAGCTGCTCCTCCGATGCGGCATCGATCAGACCGATGACCGCCTCAGCCTGGGACAGGCTGATCTTGCCGTTGAGGAAGGCACGCTTGGTAAACTCCCCTGCCTCTGCCATACGGCATCCGGCAAGAAGCGCCGCCTCCAGTACCCGCTGTGTCAGCAAAACGCCGCCGTGGCAACTGATCTCCACGGTATCCTCACCGGTAAAGGCGTGCGGGGCACGAAAGACGGCGGCAATGCCGTCGTCGATGGCTGCTCCGTCGTAAAGGATCTCACCGTAGGCCGTCCTGCCGCCGCCGAGAGAGGAGAGAGGCTGACCGCCTGCCGGTCGAAAGATCCTGTCGGCAAGGGACAGTACCCCCTCGCCGCTCATCCGAATGACGGCGATCCCGCCCCGTCCGTAGGGGGTGGAAATGGCCGCGATCGGTTCGTTTCGATTCATATTATGCCCCTTCCACACCAAAATACAGTAGCGTCAGGGCGATGGTGTTGGCAATGCCCTCCCAATGGGTACGCTCCATGCCGTGAGAGGCGTGAACGCCGCTACCGATGAGGGCCCCGGGAATGTCGTATCCCGCCGTCCACATGGCGCCCACGTCAGAGCCGTAATAGGGGTAGACGTCCACCGCCATGCTGAGGTGATTGGCCTTGGCAAGCTCGATCAAGCGAGAGGTCAGGGCATAATCGTAGGGGCCGTGGCTGTCCTTGGCGCAGATGGATACGTCGTATTCGGTACAGGCAAGGTCGGAGCCGACGCACCCCATATCCACCCCCAGCATGGAGGAAAGATCGGAAGGGATGTAGCTTGCGCCGTGGCCCACCTCCTCGTACATGGTGACCAGCATCACGATGTCCCGTTCCGGGACAAAGCCGCTTGTCTTCATGATATGGGCGGCGGTGAGAAGGCAGGCGACGCTGGCCTTATCGTCAATAAAACGGGACTTGAGAAAGCCGCTGTCGGTGACCACCGTTTTGGGGTCAATGCAGATGTAATCGCCGTTCTCAATACCCAGCGCCTTCACGTCGTCGGCGTTTTTTACCACCTCATCCAGCCGCACGTACATATTTTCGGCATCGCGGGGACGGGAGGCGGCGTCCTTATAGACGTGTGCCGCCGGGCTTCCCGACAGGAAGGTGCCGCCGTACTTACGCCCGTCTCGGGTGATCACGGTGCAGTATTCCCCGTCGAGGGTGGCCAGGATGGGGCCGCCGACTGCCGTAAAATGAATGCCGCCGTCGCTGTCCACCGACCGCACCATAGCGCCGAGGGTATCGCAGTGGGCGCAGGCGCCGATGGGGGCGTCGTGACGCTTGCCGGGATAGGTCAGAATGGCGCATCCCTTTTTGGTCAGCGAAAAGGTACAGCCGTTTTCCTCCGCCAGATCCTTCACGATCTCCATGACCTCCCGGTAATAACCGGAGGGACTGGGGGCGGCCAGAAGCGCCTTGACGGTCTCAAAATAGTAGTCCTTGTATCGGTTCATTTGGGATAACATGATCTTCCCTCTCTTATCGTTTCAAAAGTTCACAGACAATGCGGTAGAGCCGCTCCATGGAGCCAAGCTCCAGAGCCTCACCGGGAGCGTGGATGCCCTTTAAGGCAGGACCGATGGAAATGGCGTCCATTCCCTCCACGGCGGAGCAGATGATGCCGCACTCAAGGCCGGCGTGAATGGCACAGATGCGGGGCTCACAGGCGTCACCCAATACCGTCTTGGCCACCTTGACAAAGTCCTTTGCCAACGCCGAGTCGGCCTTCATGGGCCAGCCGGAATAGCGGCCGTTGACGTCAAGCTCCAGATTCAGCACCGCCGCGATCCGCCGTGCGGTATGGGCCAAAACGTCCATTTTGCTGTCCATGGAGGAGCGGCCGTGGTAGATCAACAGGATCCCGTCCTCACCCTCGTCACGGATGACGCCCAGGTTGTTGGAGGTCTGGACCATCTCGGGCATATCGGTCATCCGCGCCATGACGCCGTTTGGCATCAGGGCCGACAGGGTCAAAAGGCGGTTGGTATCGGCAAAGGTGAGCATGGTATCAAACGTCCCCTTGGCCTTCCCTACCCGAACGCGGAATTTCTTGTCTTCCTTAGGCAGCCAGGTCTTCACCGTTTCGGTATATGCGGTAAGAAACGCCTTAGCCTCCTCGGGCTGAGCGGTGAGCAGCACCGCGCTTGCCTCACGGGGGATGGCGTTGCCCCGGCTTCCGCCGCGAATCGTCACGAGATTAAAGGGATGCTCCTCGTAGAGAGCCGCCAGCATACGGGTCAGCAGCAGGTCGGCGTTGCCTCTCTCAAGATGAATGTCAGCCCCCGAATGTCCGCCGGCAAGACCGCTGATCTCCACCGAGATAGGGCGGGCGATCCCCGCAAGAGGAAGTCGGTCGCACCTCAGACGAAAATCAAGACCGATGCCGCCGGCACAGCTTACCGTGGCCACTCCCTCCTCCTCGGAGTCGAGGTTGATGAGCTTTTGAGCCTTGACCACCGAATAATCAAAGCCGGTGGCTCCGTAAAGCCCCGTCTCCTCTCCCGTGGTAAAGAGGCACTCGATTTCTGCGTGCGGCAGGGTGTCGTCGGCAAGCACCGCCATCATGATGGCGACCGCTACGCCGTCGTCACCGCCGAGGGTTGTACCGCGGGCCTTCAGCCATCCCTTTTCCACGTAGAGATCCAGTCCCTCGGTCTCAAAATCGTGTCCCGTGCCCTCGTTCTGCTCGCAGACCATATCGGTATGGCCCTGGAGCATGATAGCGGGCCTATCCTCGTAGCCGGGGGTGGCGGGCTTACGAATGAAGACGTTGTTCAGCTCGTCACGAAGGCAGAACAACCCCCTCTCCTCGGCAAACTTCACCAGGTAATCGGCGATCCCCTTTTCGTTCCCCGATCCCCGGGGAATGGCGCTGATCGCCTCAAAATAATCAAACAGCTCATCCGGCTGATAGCCGTGAATCACACGATTCATATGCGTTCTCCTCACCCTTCGTTTTTATTCATTATAGCATCAATCGGCCGTTTTGGCAAGGGCCGGCAAAAGAAAAAACGATGGGATCGCCTCTTTGCCGTTGCATTTTCCGTTACCGTGTGGTATAATGGTTTTGTTTTATGAGAAGATCAAGGAGTACCGTACATGAAACGATTTCTTACCGTATCCGTCGTCCTGCTGTTGATCGTCTGCGCCCTTTCGGCCGTTGGCGCCGGGATCCTACGGGATATGCAATCGGGCTCTGGGACGTCGGAAGACCCGGGGGACAGCGAGCCCATGGGACAACCCTCCGAATCCTCGCCCGACAGCTCCGAGGAAAGCCAAAGCGAATCAACGCCTCCCCCTCCGCCGCCTCTCCTTACCGTTCCGGAGTTAAGCTGCACCCAGGCATTCGTTTACGACGTAACGTCGGATGCCTTCGTATACGAAAAGGGTACCGACCGGCCCATCGTTCCCGCCAGCATTACCAAGCTGCTCACCGCCCTCTGCGCCCTTCATTATATGCCGGCCGACGGGCTGATCACCCCCGGCGACGAGCAGGATATGCTGCAAAAGGGCTCCTCCATCGCCTACGTCAAGAGCAACCATACCCTGACCCTTTCCATGCTGGTGGAGGGCATGATGCTCCCCTCCGGCAATGACGCCGCCCTGGCGGTTGCGGCAGGCGTTGCCCGCTATCTCAACAAGGGCCCCGGCCTTTCGGGAGCCGAGGCGGTCAGCATCTTTATGGGACTGGTCAACGACTATGCCAAGGCCATCGGCTGCACCGATACCCACTTTACCGTTCCCGACGGCTTTGCCTACGAGGGACACACCACCACCGCCCACGACCTTGCCGTCATCGGCAAGGCGGCCCTGAACAACGAGATCCTTCGCAAATACGCCGCCACCGTCTCCGAAAAGGTGACCTACGCGAGCGGTCACGTCATGACGTGGAAGAACACCAATCCCCTCATCGATCCCGAATCGTCCTTCTATTCCCCTTACGTAACGGGACTCAAGACCGGCTCCCTTGCCGAGTCCTTCTCGGTCATGGTATCGGCCGAGATCGGAGGAAAAATATACCTGATCGGACTCTTTGGTTCCCCCACCAAGGACGGCCGTTATCAGGATGCTCACACCATCCTCAACCTTCTTTTAGCCCAAACCGTATAACATCCGCGCAGAAGCCCCGGCTTCTGCGCTTTTGTGATGCACCCTCAAAATAAATATTTTCATCCACAGATTTCCCTATAAAAATTCACAAAACCGTGGTATAATACCCTCAAGCCTACGAAAGGAGAGCAACATGGATCTCATTGTCAACGCCAATATCCTGCGGCACGTAACCCATATGTTTGACCGAGGTCGGGCGACCGAGCCGGTCGTTCCCCAGCGGGTAGAGAAGCCCCTTTGCCCCTTTCAGGCGGAGCAACGGCAGCCCTTCCCTCGCAAGGCTCCCGAGGAGGTAGGACTTTCCTCCCATCGGATCGCCACGTTTTTACGGGAGGTCCGCTCAAGCCCGGAGCTTGAAATCCACGGCATTATGGTCCTTCGGCACGGCGCCGTGGTCTGCGATGCCTATTTTGGAGCGTACAAGCCCTGCTTCTGGCACGCCGGCCATTCATTAAGCAAATCGGTGACCGCTACTGCTATCGGCATGCTGATCGACGAGGGAAGGCTTTCCCTTGACGATAAGGCCGCCAAGATCCTGGAAAAACGGATCCCGGCCTTGGCCCAGCTTACCCATAAGGCCATCACGGTCCGCCATCTTCTGACCATGACGGCGGGTGCTACCTTTTCGGAGGCGGGGGTAATGGTGGAGCCAAACTGGACCCGCGCCTATTTTGAATCGATGCTCCGCTTTGAGCCTGGCAAAGAATTTTATTACAACAGTCTCAACTCCTATATTCTCTCGGCCATCGTGAAGGAGATCACGGGAGAGGGCCTGTGTCAATACCTCAAGCCCCGCCTCTTTTCCCCTCTCGGCATCACCGTCTACCACTGGGAGACCTCCCCCGAGGGCATCGAGGACGGAGGCTGGGGACTGTATCTCCGTCGGGAGGACGTAGCCAAGATCGGCAGTCTTTACCTGAACGGCGGCGTATGGAACGGCAAACGGCTGCTGTCGGAGAGCTGGGTAAAGACCGCCACCTCGCCGATGGTGCCCACCTCGGAGAGCAACGGCATTTTCGATTACGGCCTTCATATGTGGTCGGGGCGTCAGCATCCCTGCTTCCTCTTCAACGGGATGTTCGGGCAGGATATGCTGGCCTTCCCCGAAAGCGGGATTCAGATCGTGACCAACGGCGGCCTTGAGCAGCTGTTCCAGCAGAGCGTCTATTACGACATCCTGATGAAATACTTCGGCAAAAGCGAGCCCGACCGTCTCCCCCGCGACCGCAAGGGAGAGGCCGAACTGAAAAAGGAGATCGCCTCCCTTGCAGCCCCTGAACCGAAGGCCACGCCTCTTGACCGACTCCTCCGCCGCCCTTTGCCGGCCTTTTTAAAGGATTCCCTCGGCAAGACCTACTACGCCGACAAGCAGGATAAGGACGACATCATCCGCACCGTCTCCATCACCGGCACCGCCAACCAGAGCCTTTTGCCCTTTATCGAGCAGGTCCTCCGCAACCGCTACGCCAGGGGGATCGACTCCTTTTCCTTCGTGATGGAATCCGACGAGCTGTTCCTCCGCGTCAAGGAAGGAAAAACAACGGTCTCACTCCCCATCCTGATCGGAAAGACGGTCTCCACCGTCCTTCACTTATCCGAGACCGACTACCACGCCGCGATCACCGCCGAGGTGGCTTCCGACGAGGACGGACGGGGCGTTCTGAAGCTCCGCCTCTCCTTTCCGGAAATTGCAAGCTCCCGTCACATGAAAATCTTTTTTGAGAGAGGCAGTCTTGAGGTCGAGATGAAGGAAATGCCCGGCATCGGCCTCATGCGATACGCCGTGGCGGGGCTTGAGGAATCGCTCCGCACCAAGAAGCGGGTAGCCGACGTGGTTGCCAAACTGGACCCCGACCTTCTGTATGACAAGCTGGAAAGGACCATCGAGCCAACCTTCCGCCTGTGGGAAACGCCAAGAGGACACGCCGCCTCTCCTGCAGAACTGCCCACTGCTCACATCCCAAAGCCACAGGATCGCATCCCTCTTGTGAAATAACAAACACCAAAAGGTCACCGCAAAGCAAGCGGTGACCTTTTGCGCTCTTGCGGCGAGATCCTTTTACAGATAGCGCAGCATGCTGTCAAAGAACCGGCGCTCCTCCTGAATCAGATCCGAGGCCAGCGTGCGGCTCTCTTGGGAGGCGGAGGGGCAGGCGTTCATGACCTTGGCGATGGACTTCATGCCCATATTCGCGCCGTCGGCCATCATCTCGGCCACGTGACTGTCCTCGTCGTTGATGGCCAGCTTCATGCCGGTTCCCATCCGCATGAAGGCAGTGCCGATGGCGGGAGGATCGGCCTCCTGCTCCCCTTGCTCAAACAGCAGAGTACGGCAACGCTTTTTGAGATTCCGATGACGCTCCTGGCAAGCGATCATCTCACCCCGCATCGATTCGGATCCGATATGGTCCATGACCTGTCCCATGCCGTCGAGAGCCGTCTTGCACCCCGACTCACATTCCTTTAACAGTTTTACGGTATCGTTCATGTGCTTCATCCTTTCTCGTTTTGATTAGTGTTCCCCGGCCAGACGGCTTTATACCGAAGCGGCAAAAAACGGACGGCTTCCGTCTGAAACGCCGTTCTTTCATCCTCTGCCGACCAAAATGCGCTCGTTGCCATATCTCGGCGAAACATTGCCCATACAACGAGATTGCATCTGTCAAAGCAGAAAATTTTAGATAAAATATCCAAAACAAGTATTGACAAAGGGGCTTTTGTGTGTTAACATATATAGGAAGGTCACAATGGCCTTTTTGACGTACAAAAGCACCGAGGATACGTATGAATAACTGTAAGATCATCATGGTCACCTCCTGCAAGGGCGGAGTCGGTAAGTCAACCGTGTCGGCCAATCTCGGGATCCGACTGGCCTGTGACGGGTGGCGCACCCTCATCATTGACTGCGATTTCGGCGTTCGCTCCCTGGATCTGATCATGGGGCTTGAGGACGAGGTCGTCTTTGACATCACCGACGTCATTCTCCGCGGCATTGCCCCGGAAAAGGCGTTGATCCGCGATAGCCGTTCCGAAAACCTCTTCTTCTGTTCGGCGCCCTATAGCTACAACAACGAGCTGGAGCCCATCGGCTTCCGTGATGCCATTCACCGCATCGGGGAGGAAATGGGGCTGGATTATATCATTATCGATACCCCCA
>SVSM01000021.1 GCA_015064295.1 Oscillospiraceae bacterium
ACCAAGGCTTCCATTCAGACCAATTCCTTCCTGTCGGCTGCCTCCTTCCAGGAGACCACCAAGGTCCTCACCGAGGCCGCCATCAAGGGTAAGGTCGACCATCTGCTCGGCCTGAAGGAAAACGTCATCATCGGTAAGCTGATCCCTGCCGGTACCGGTATGGAGCGCTACCGTAACGTGGAAGTGGAAAAGGTTGAACCCGAAGAGGGTGAGGCCGAGGTCACTGACACCGAGGTCGCAGAATAAAAAAGGAAGCCCTTTCCTCTCAAACGAGAGGAAAGGGCTTTTTTGTTTGGTACATCAACGGCGACGGTAGGTCACGATCCGCCACGTCATCCCGGGGTGAGAGTCGGTCTCGGCAGCGGTGCGCTCCTCGCCTACCTCGGCGATCTCCCAGGCGGGATCGGCGTCAAGGTCGGGAAAGACGGCGTCATGGGGGAAGGAGGCGTCGAATTTACTGACGACGGCCTCGTGGCAGTGGGGCAAAAATTGACGGTAGACCGTCTCGCCGCCGATGACCACGGCCTCCTCGTCCTCCGACAGGAGCGAAAGGGCATCCTCCACCGAGCGCGCTACCTCGGCTCCCTCGGGAGCAAAGTCGGGGCGGCGGGACAGGACGATGTTACGGCGGTTTTTCAGGGGCTTCCCGCCGGGGAAGGTGGCGAGAGTCTTGGAGCCCAGGATCACGGTTTTTCCCGTGGTGTAGGCGCGGAAGTTTTTTAAGTCGTCGGAGACGCGGGCGAGGAGGCTGCCTTGATGACCGATGGCCCAGTTTTGATCGACGGCGACAATGGTGGAGAGGTGTTTCATCGTTTTTTCTTTCTTGGTTTTGTTTTATGGATAGGGTTTTCTTTCAAAAGTAACAGCGGATTGGTGTTATTCTGTTTTTCTTTGCACGCGGAGAGGATGATTCTGCGAATCGGGGGTTTTCTTTCGCACCTTTCTTTCCGCAAAGAAAGGTGCCCAAAGAAGGCGCTAAAACTTTTTCTTCTTCTTGGAAGAAAAAGTTTTAGAATCAAAAAGAAGAAGCTTCACGCCTCGCCTGTGCGCGTTCAGCGCACGGCCGGCTCGGCGGTTTGGCTTTGCAAAAGCAAAAGGGAAAGAAATCCAAAACGCGTTCGAGGCACCTCGGCATTGCCGGTGCAAAGGGGGCTTGCGCCATACGGTGCGCCGGCCTCTGCGGGTCGGTGATCCTGAGGGATGCGTTACCCTCTGCGGTCCATAACGAAAAAAAGAATTGGCGCGGTGCTGTCGTGAGAAAACGATCTCTGCGGCCATCTTTGGAAAAAGCTATATTAACAGCACTCTCTTACGCCTTTGTAAGTATCCCCGATAGCAGGGACTTGGGCCGCAGTACCGCACACTTGACCTTGGTAGGTTAAGTGTTATCTTTTAGGGAAAAGGGGTATGGGAGTACCAAGGGGGAGGGGCATTGTTTTCTTCGGCGAAAGCTCCTCTTTCGTCGAAAAAACAGCCCCTTATCCCCCTTGGCGTGTTTTCGGCAGTTCCGCAAGCGGAACTGCAGGTACATTTCTTTGCGCGTGCAAAGAAAGTACAGAAAAACAACTCTACCTTGTTCTATCTTCTCAACAAACGATTAGAAGAATTCAAAATTCGCCCCGCAGGGAAACACCCCTCACACCGCTACGGGAAATCTTCCAACCTTCTCCCCATGCTGATAATTCTCAATCGTAAAGCTATCGGGAGTAAAATCATAGAAGTCCTTCACATTCGGATCCAGCGTGACCTTCGGCGCGTCGTAGGGGGTCCTCTTGATCAGCTCCTCCACAATGGGAATGTGCCGATCGTAGATGTGCGCGTCGGCGATGACGTGAACCAGCTCCCCGGGACGAAGACCCGAAACCTGCGCGAACATCATCACCAGCGCCGCATACTGCGCCACGTTCCAGGCGTTGGCCGCCAGCATATCCTGGGACCGCTGATTGAGAATGGCGTCCAGGCGTCCTTCCGTGACGTTGAAGGTCATGCTGTATGCACAGGGATAGAGCGCCATCTCGTGAAGGTCGGCAAAGTTATAGAGGTTCGTTAAGATCCGACGGGAGCAGGGGTTGTTCTTCAGATCGTACAAAACACGGTCTACCATGTCGAACTCGCCCTCTTTATACTTGTGCTTTACCCCCATCTGGTAGCCGTAGGCCTTGCCGATGGAGCCGTTTTCATCGGCCCAGGCGTCCCAGATATGGCTGCCCAGATCCTTGATGTTATTGGACTTCTTCTGCCAGATCCAGAGGATCTCGTCCACCGCCGAGCGGAGACTGATGGGCCGAAGGGTGATCAGGGGAAAGTCCTTTGAGAGATCGTAGCGGTTCACCACACCGAACAGCTTCTTGGTGTAGGCGGGCGTGCCGTCCTCCCACTTGGGACGCACCTTCTCGTCGGTGACGAGGGTGCCTCTCTCAAGAATGTCCTTACAGGTGTTGATAAAGGCAATGTCGGCTGAACTCATGACGGTTCTCCTATCTTTCGTTCTTTCCTTCTTATTATATCGTATTTTGACGATTCTTGCAAGGGGGTAATGTCCTTTCAGCCGTCTTTTTCTCGTTTTTCTATCGGCCGAATGACAGGAGAAAGTCAGCCCGGCAAAGCTTTTTTTGTTGAGGGTGTCATATTTTCGAAAAATGCGAAAAAAGCTCTTGCATTTTGTCGCCGTTATGGTATAATCTATATGTTTGTTTGTGTTTCGTCAGAATTTGCTCTTCCCAAAAGGAAGACAGGAAAGGTATCAAACGTTATGTACGATAAGGTAGTGGAAATCATCGCGCGTCAGCTTCAGATCGATACTGACGTCATGGATGAGAACACCAAGATTATGGAGGACCTCGGCGCCGATTCCCTTGACGTCGTGGAAATGCTGATGGCTATGGAAGAGGCTTTCGGATTTGCCGTTCCCGATGAGGATATCGAGGAGCTGGTCACCGTCAGCGATATCGTGGCCTACGTCGAAAGCAATATGGAAGCTTGATTCCATCCCTTCCCTCGTCGGGAAGGGCTTTTTCTTTTTTGTGGGGGATAGGCAAGGGCTTCGCCCCTTGACCCCGTTCGGGGGGGTTGAAAAAACACCCCCGAGACCCCCAAAAACCTTGAATGGCCCGAAAATAGGCAGAGAATTTGCTTCGCAAATTCTCTGCGTTTTGGGCAGAAATGAGGGGGATGCTCTGCTCCTTGGGCGAAAGATATATTGACCCAAAGAGGCCATCCCTCGGCTAATGCCGAGGGATGGCCTCTTTGGATTTTCTTGCCCTTCCCCTTTCAACGTTCTTGAAAGGGGAGTGGGGAGAACTTCTTTCAAGAAGTTCTCCCCACGTTTTCGTAATTCTTACTTATAAAGCTCTTCCAGCTTCTTGAGGTGCTCGTACTTGGCCTTGGCGGTCTTTTCGGCCTTTTCGAAGAGCTCGGCGGCTCTTTCGGGGAAGGCGGCAGCCAGGCGGCTGTAACGGTTCTCAGACTTGATGAAGTCAACGTAGCTGGCGGTGGGCTCCTTGCAATCGATGGTCATGGGGTTCTTACCCTCGGCCTTGAGAGCAGGGTTGTAGCGGAACATCTGCCAGTATCCGGCCTCCACTGCCTTCTTCATCTCGCTCTGGCAGTTGGTCATACCGCCCTTGATGCCGTGCATTTCGCAGGGAGCGTAGCCGATGACGATGGAGGGACCGTGATATGCCTCGGCCTCGGTGAGGGCCTTGAGGGTCTGGTTCATGTCAGCGCCCATGGCGATCTGTGCCACGTAGACGTAGCCGTAGGACATGGCGATCTGAGCCAGGTCCTTCTTACCGATGGCCTTACCGGCGGCGGCAAACTGTGCTACCTGACCGATATTGGAGGCCTTGGAGGCCTGTCCGCCGGTGTTACTGTACACCTCGGTGTCGAAGACCATGATGTTAACGTCTTCACCGGAAGCGATGACGTGGTCAAGACCGCCGAAGCCGATGTCATAAGCCCAACCGTCACCACCGAAGATCCAAACGGCCTTCTTGGAGAGGTATTCCTTCTCGGCAAGGATCTCCTTGGCGGACTCGCAGCCGTCAGCGGCCCAGCCCTCCAGGAGCTCGACGAGAGCCTTGGTGGCCTTCTCGTTGGCGGCACCGTCGTTCACGGTGTTGAGGTACTCGTCCACGATGGCCTTGCACTTATCGCAGGGAGTCTCCAGCGCCTTCACCTTCTCGATGAGGCGGTTGCGGATGGTCTTCTGACCAAGGTAGATACCCAGACCGTGCTCAGCGTTGTCCTCGAAGAGGGAGTTGCCCCAAGCGGGACCGCGGCCGCTGTCGCGGTTGACGGTGTAAGGAGTTGCGGGAGCCGAGCCGCCCCAGATGGAGGAGCAACCAGTCGCATTGCTGATATACATTCTCTCACCGAAGAGCTGGGTGATGAGACGGGCGTAAGAGGTCTCGGCACAGCCGGCGCAGGAGCCGGAGAATTCAAGCAGGGGCTGCTCGAACTGGCTGTTCTTGAGAAGCGGGAAGCTGGTCGGCTTCTTGGTGACCTTAGCCACGCAGTAGTCGAACATATCCTGCTGCTCGGACTGGGTAGCCTGGGGCTTCATGACCATAGCGGCCTTCTCGGGAGTACCGTTGGCCTTGGCCTTCTGGGTGACGGGGCAGACGTTGACGCAGAGACCGCATCCCATACAGTCGAGGGGGCTGACGGTCATGGTGAACTTCAGGCCGTCCACGTCCTTACCAAGGGTCTTGGCGGTGTACTTGGCAGAGGCGGGAGCACCTGCAACCTCGGTCTCGTTCAGAAGGAAGGGACGGAGGGTAGCGTGAGGACATACGAAGGCGCACTGGTTACACTGGATGCAGTTTTCGGGGATCCACTCGGGAACGTCAACGGCAACGCCGCGCTTCTCGTAAGCGGCAGAACCCTGGGGGTAGGTACCGTCGGCCATATCCTTGAAGGCGGATACGGGGAGGGTGTCGCCCAGCATCTTGGAAACGGGGTTCAGAACGGTGTTCACGAACTTGACGACCTCGGGACGGCCCTCGGTAACCGTGTCGGCAGCAGCATCGCCGGAAGCGGTCTTCCAAGCGGCGGGAACGTCGATCTTCACCAGCGCGTCAACGCCGGCGTCGATGGCCTTGTAGTTCATCTCAACTACGGCGTCGCCCTTCTTGGCATAGGACTTCTTGGCCATGTACTTCATGTAATCCACAGCCTCGGCAATGGGCATGATGTTGGCCAGAGCGAAGAAGGCAGACTGGAGAATGGTATTGGTGCGCTTGCCCATACCGATCTCACGAGCCTTATCGATGGCGTTCACGGTATAGAAGGCGATGTTGTTGTCGGCGATGTACTTCTTGGCGTCGGCAGGGAGGTTGGCCTCAACCTCAGCGGCATTCCACTGGCAGTTGAGCAGGAAGGTTCCGCCCGGCTTAACGTCCTGAACGATCTTGTAGCCCTTCAGCATGTAGGAGGGGTTGTGGCAGGCAACGAAGTCAGCCTTGGTGATGTAGTAGGGAGACTTGATCTTGCTGTCACCGAAGCGGAGGTGAGAAATGGTCACGCCGCCGGTCTTCTTAGAGTCGTACTGGAAGTAAGCCTGGATAAACTTATCGGTGTGGTCACCGATGATCTTGATGGAGTTCTTGTTGGCACCGACGGTACCGTCGCCGCCCAGACCCCAGAACTTGCAGGATACGGTGCCCTTGGCAGCGGTATCGGGAGCGGGAACCTCGGGGAGGGAGAGGCCGGTCACGTCGTCAACGATGCCGATGGTGAAGTTGGCCTTGGGCTCGTCGGCCTTCAGGTTCTCGTAAACGGCGAAGATGGACTGAGGAGGCGTATCCTTGGAGCCGAGGCCGTAACGGCCGCCGACGATCTTGGCGGAAACGCCCTTGGTGGCCAGAGCCGTCACCACGTCGAGGTAGAGGGGCTCACCCAGAGAGCCGGGCTCCTTGGTTCTGTCGAGGACGGCGATCTTCTTGGCGGTAGCGGGAATGGCCTCCACCAGCTTGTCTGCCACAAAGGGGCGGTAGAGACGAACCTTAACGAGGCCCACCTTTTCGCCCATGGCGTTCATGTAGTCGATGACCTCTTCGCAGACGTCGCAGACCGAGCCCATGGCCACGATCACGCGGTCAGCGTCGGGTGCGCCGTAGTAGTTGAAGAGCTTATAGTCGGTGCCGATCTTCTCGTTGACCTTGGCCATGTAATCCTCTACGATAGCGGGAAGGGCATCGTAGTAGGGGTTGCAGGCCTCGCGGTGCTGGAAGAAGATGTCGCCGTTTTCGGCAGAGCCGCGGAGAACGGGATGCTCGGGATTCAGCGCACGGGCACGGAAGCCGGCGATGGCGTCCATGTCGATCATGCTCTTCAGGTCCTCATAATCCCATGCTTCGATCTTCTGGATCTCGTGAGAGGTGCGGAAGCCGTCGAAGAAGTTCAGGAAGGGAACGCGGCCCTTGAGGGTGGCCAGGTGGCAGACGGCGCCCAGGTCCATGACCTCCTGCGGGTTGGTGCAGGCCATCATGGCGTAACCGGTCTGACGGCAAGCGTAGACGTCGGAATGGTCACCGAAGATGTTCAGGGCGTGGGATGCCACGCAGCGGGCCGAAACGTGGATCACCGAGGGAAGAAGCTCACCGGCGATCTTATACATATTGGGGATCATCAGAAGAAGTCCCTGGGAAGCGGTGAAGGTGGTGGTGAGAGCTCCGGCAGCCAGAGAGCCGTGTACGGCACCGGCAGCACCGGCCTCGGACTGCATCTCAACGACCTTGACGGTGTCGTCAAAGACGTTCTTGAGTCCCGTTGCCGACCAGGAGTCGGTCAGCTCGGCCATGACGCTGGAAGGCGTGATGGGGTAGATGGCAGCAACCTCGGTGAAAGCGTACGATACGTGCGCCGCCGCGGTGTTACCATCCATGGAAATCTTTTTTCTTGCCATGTTCATATCCTCCATATGATATTTGGTCAAAATTTGGTATAACTTTATGTGGCTTTCGGAATAACTCATCCTCTGCCACCTCACATTTTACCACAAGTTCGCTCTCTTGTAAAGAGAATTTTCAATATTTTTATGAAAACGACGGTTTTTTCGTGGCTTTTCGACCTTTCGTCACGGGCGGGCAGGAAAAAATTCTTCCCGTTTCCACGAAAAAAGCCGATGCTCCCGGGGCTTTTTTCCCTTTCGGCGGAAAATTGTCCCAAAAGCATCGGCTTGTTATGTCAAATTTGGAATTTTTTGATTCCATATAGGAATCTTACAGGATCATGTTCATCAGACGCTCGTTGAATTCCTTGGCGGTATCGTAGCCCATCTTCTTCTGGCGGTTGTTCATGGCCGCGATCTCCAGAATGATGGCCAGATTTCGGCCGGGGCGAACGGGAATCAGCGTGGTCGGCACCTTAATGCCCATGATATCGGTGTATTCGGTATCCAGCCCGAAGCGGTCGTACATCTTGCCCTGCACCCAAGGCTCCAGGTTGATGATCATGTCGATCTTTTCGGTGTCCTTGACGGCGCCCATACCGAAGATGCGCTTGACGTCTACGATACCGATGCCTCGCAGCTCCACATAGTGGCGGATCAGGGCCGGCGCCGAGCCCACCAGGGCCTTGGCCGAAACCTTCTTGATCTCTACGGCGTCGTCGGCGATCAGACGGTGGCCCCGCTTGACCAGCTCGATGGCCGTCTCGCTCTTACCCACGCCACTGTCACCGAGGATCAGGATACCCTCGCCGTAGACCTCCACCAGCACGCCGTGGCGGGTAATACGGGGAGCCAGGCTGACGCTGAGGGAAGCGATAAGGGCCGCCATAAACTCCGAGGTCTTCTGGGCGGTGCGGAGGATCGGGACGTTGTATTTATTGGCCGACTCGATGATCTTGGGATTGACGGGGAGGGAGGTGGAGAACACCACTGCCACCGGATTCAGCGAAAAGAAGGCGTCAAAGACCGACTCCAGCCTTTCGTCGTCCAGGCGGCTGATGTAATCGGCCTCGCTCATGCCGATGATCTGGATCCGCTGGGGCTCGAAATAACCGAAATAGCCCGACAGGGCCAGGCCGGGACGGTTGACCTCGTTACGGGTCACGCTGCGCTGGCGGTCTACGGGGCCGTTGATCTCCTCAAGCTGGAATTCGTCGATGACGTTTCCGAGAGGAATGGAATAGGTGGTTTGAGAGTCCATATGAAGTCCTTTCGGTGATGGTGTTTATTCTATTTTATCATGTTTTGGGCGGTTTGAAAAGGGGTTTGGGGATTTTTGTGGAGGGATTTTTGTTTTTTCTTTATAGCCATTGTAATCGTTTGTTGACAAGATAGACCAGGGTGGAGATGTTTTTCTGCACTTTCTTTTCTCGTGGAGGTGAAGATTCTTCGAATCGGGGGTTTTTCTCACTTTCTTTGCACGCGAAGGGAAGATTCTTCGAATCGGGGGTTCTTTCGCACCTTTCTTTCCGCAAAGAAAGGTGCCCAAAGAAGGCGCTAAAACTTTTTCTTCTTCTTGGAAGAAAAAGTTTTAGAATCAAAAAGAAGAAGCTTCACGCCTCGCCTGTGCGCGTTCAGCGCACGGCCGGCTCGGCGGTTTGGATTTGTAAAAGCAAAAGGGAAAGAAACCCAAAACGCGCACGAAGCGCCTCGGCATTGCCGGTGCAAAAGGGGCTTGCGCCACACGGTACGCCGGTCTCTGCGGGTCGGTGATCCTGAGGGAGGCGTTTCCCTCTGCGGCACACAATGAAAAAGGTTGAATGGACGCAGCATTGTTGCCAGAAAGCTGTCTCTGCGGCCATCTTTTGTAAAACGATATTAACAGCACTCTCTTACGCTTTTGTAAGTATCCCCGATAGCAGTGTCTTGGCCGCAGTGCCGCGGGTGTGACCTTGGTAGGTTAAGCTACATCTTTTAGGGAAAGGGGTATGGGGGTTCCAAGGGGGAGGGGCATTGTTTTCTTCGGCGAAAGCTTTGCTTTCGTCGAAAAAACAGCCCCTTATCCCCCTTGGCGTGTGTTCGGCAGTTCCGCAAGCGGAACTGCAGGTACATTTCTTTTCACGAGAAAAGAAAGTACAGAAAAAAACAACTCTACCTTGTTCTATCTTCTCGACGAACGATCAGAAGAAACAAACACATCAAGAAGAAATCAAAATCCCAGAACCAAAGGCAAAAAACAAAATGAAAAAACAAAAATTTTCCCCAAATACCTTTTCAAACCACCCAAAACGTGCTATAATAAAGGGTAAAGATCAAAACAGAAGGAGAAACACCGTGCTTGCCCTGCCCTTTTCTGCCGTCAGCCGCGGCACGTCCGATACCGAAGCCGTCGGCGCCGCCCTCGGCGAGTATCTCCTTTCTCACAATCAAGCCGACGCCTTCCTGGCTCTTTACGGCGACCTGGGCGCCGGCAAGACCGCCTTCGTTCGGGGACTGGCCTCCGTTGTCACCCCCGCCGCCCACGTCTGCTCCCCCACCTACACCATCGTCAACGAATACCGCGGAGACGGCCGCGTCCTTTGTCACCTGGACCTCTACCGCATCGAGAGCGAGGACGACCTCTTTTCCATCGGCTTCTACGACTACGAGGGCGTTATGATGGCCGCCGAATGGTGCGAAAAGGCGCCCTACGCCCTCCCCGAGCGACATATCCGCGTCCGCATCGACAAGACCGGCGAGGAGCTCCGCACCATTACCATCGAAGAAATCGCCTGATAAGGATTCATCATGATTATTCTCTCCCTCGATTCCACCGAGACCGTCTCCACGGCGGCTCTCACCGACGGAAAACGTCTTTTGGGGCAGACCGTCCTCACCGTGGGCAATACCCACAGCGAGACGCTCCTTCCCGCCATTGACCATTTGATGACGAGCATCGGGCTCACCTACGACCGGGTCGACCTCTACGCCTGTGCGGCAGGCCCCGGCTCCTTTACCGGCGTCCGCATCGGCGCCGCTACCATCAAGGGGTTGGCCTTCGGGCGTGACGTTCCCTGCGTGGGTGTGTCGGCTTTAGAGGCGCTGGCCTACAACCTCGTGGGCTTTGACGGCATCCTCTGTCCCGTCATGGACGCCCGCCGCTCCCAGCTCTATAACGCCATCTTCCGCTGCCGTGACGGCGTCATGGAACGCCTCACCCCCGACCGCACCGTGGTAGCCGCCCGGCTGGCCGAGGAGCTGTCGGCCTACAAGGAGCCTATCTACGTAAACGGCGGCGGCACCCACATTCTTTGCGAGACGGCCGAGGCTCTTCCGAATCTCCGCCCCGCTCCCGAGCTGCTCCGCTACGAGAACGCCTACTCGGTGGCTCTCTGCGCCCTGTCTGCCGTGGAAAAGGGCCTTGACCTCACGGACAAGACCGACCTCGTTCTGGCGCCGACCTATCTGCGGCCCTCCCAGGCCGAACGGACCCGAAACGGCGGCTGACCCCCCTCGATTCTCTTTCCGAAAGGATGTACTATGGATACCTCAAACGTTATCGCCATCGGCTGTGACCACGGCGCTTATCTGCTGAAGGATAAGGTCAAGGAGCACCTTGACGCCCTCGGCTTCCGCTATATCGACTTCGGCACCAACGGCCCCGAATCGGTCCACTATCCCATCTACGCCCACGCCGTCTGCCAGGCCATTCAGAAGGGTGAGGCGCAGCTTGGCATCCTCCTCTGCTCCTCCGGTATCGGCATGAGCATGGCCGCCAACAAGCATCACGGCATCCGCGCCGCCCTCTGCGGCGATACCTATTCCGCCCGCTTTACCCGTATGCACAACGACGCCAACGTCCTCTGCCTGGGTGCTCTCACCACCGGAGCCGGCCTGGCCATCGACATCCTCGACGCATTCCTCTCCCACGAGTTTGAGGGCGGCCGCCATCAGACGCGGGTGGATATGGTCATGGCGCTGGAAGAAAGCGAAAATAACAAGTAAATGGGAAAGGCCGTCTGGAAGGGCACCGTCCTCACCGCCCCCGTCCCGCCCGTCATGGTCTCCTGCGGCACCGCCGACAAGGCCAATATTATCACCGTGGCGTGGACCGGAACCGTGAATACCAAGCCGCCTATGACCTACGTCTCCATCCGTCCCACCCGCCATTCCTACGGCATCATCAAGGAGACGGGGGAGTTCGTGGTCAATCTCGTTCCCGCGTCCCTTGTGAAAAAGGCCGATTACTGCGGCATCTACACCGGCGCCAAGGTGGATAAGTTCGTGAAGTGCGGCTTTACCAAGGCCGAGGCCTCAAAGGTGAAGGCCCCGCTCATCGCCGAGTGTCCTATCAACCTGGAATGTAAGGTCACGCAGATCCTCCCTCTCGGCACCCATGATATGTTCCTCGGCGAGATCGTGGCCGTCAACGTGGAGGAGTCCCTCCTGGACGGTAGCGGCAAGCTTCGTCTGGAGCGCGCAGACCTCACCGCCTTCGCCCACGGCGACTACTACGCCATGGGGAAAAAGCTCGCTCCCTTCGGGGTGAGCGTGAAGAAGAAGCGGTAGGACGCGCCAAGGGGCTTTGCCCCTTGGAACCCCACCAAAATCTTTTTTGAAAAAAAGGTTTTGGAATCCAAAAAACTTTTATCGGCCGAAAACTGCGTTTTCGGCGGGAAGAAGCGCTTTGCACCATTCCCGCAGGGCGGGGGCTTGCTCCCGCCGCACCGCATCCCGCAAGGGCAGAAGAACCCCCCTCCATCCCACGAAATTCAATGCAACGTCCCATCCCCCCGCCGAAAACTGCGTTTTCGGCAGTCCAAAGTTTTTGGAGATTGTTAAGAGCCTTTTTTCAAAAAGGTTCTTAACCGGGGCTTGGGGCAGCGCCCCAATATATTTATAGAGGTACTACTATGAAACGCATCACCATCAAAGAGCTTTATGCATCGCCCGAGGCCTATGCGGGCAAGCCGATCACCGTCTGCGGCTGGTGCCGTTCCATCCGCGCCAACGACCACTTTGGCTTTATCGACCTGAACGACGGCAGCACGCTTCCCTGCTTACAGGTGGTCTTCGAGGCCGAGAAGATGGACAACTACCGCGAGGTCGCCAAGCAGAACGTGGGGGCCTCCTTCGCCATTCACGGTATTCTGGAGCTGACGCCTGCCGCCAAGCAGCCCTTCGAGCTGAAGGCCGACGCCATTGAGATCACCGGCACCTCCACCCCCGACTACCCTCTGCAGAAGAAGCGTCACTCCGACGAGTTCCTCCGCAGCATTGCTCATCTGCGTCCCCGCACCAACAAGTACGAGGCGGTCTTCCGCGTCCGCTCGGTTGCGGCCTACGCCATCCACAAGTTCTTCCAGGAGCGCAACTTCGTCTACGTTCACACCCCCATCATCACAGGCAGTGACTGCGAGGGCGCCGGCGAGATGTTTCGCATCACCACCCTGGACCTTGACAACCTCCCCAAGACCGAGGACGGCAAGGTGGACTTCTCCCAGGATTTCTTCGGCAAGTCCACCAACCTGACGGTGTCGGGCCAGCTCAACGCCGAGACCTACGCCATGGCCTTTGCCAACGTCTACACCTTCGGCCCGACCTTCCGTGCCGAAAAGTCCTACACCCCCCGCCACGCCGCCGAGTTCTGGATGATGGAGCCCGAGATGGCCTTCGCCGACCTGAACGACGATATGGAGGTCATCGAGGCCATGCTGAAATACGTGGTGGCCTATATCATGCAGGAATGTCCCTACGAGCTGGAGCTCTTTAACAAGTTCATCGATACCACCCTTCTTGAGCGCCTGAACAACATCGTAAGCTCGGATTTCGTCCGCCTGCCCTACACCGAGGCTGTGAAGCTTCTGAAGGAAAGCGGCGTGAAGTTCGACTACCCCGTGGAGTGGGGCATGGACCTCCAGACCGAGCACGAGCGCTACCTCACCGAGCAGGTCTACGGTAAGCCGGTCTTCGTCACCGACTGGCCCCGTGACATCAAGGCCTTCTATATGCGCGTCAACGACGACGGCAAGACGGTGGCCGCCGTTGACCTTCTGGTTCCCGGTGTCGGTGAGCTGGTGGGCGGCTCCCAGCGCGAGGAGCGTCTTGACGTGCTCCTTGAGAGCATTGAGAAGTTCGGGCTCAATCCCGAGGACTACCACTGGTACGTGGATCTCCGCCGTTACGGCGGCACCAAGCACGCCGGCTTCGGTCTCGGCTTCGAGCGCCTGATCATGTACGTCACCGGCATCTCCAACATCCGCGACGTGGAATCCTTCCCCCGCACCACCGGCTCGGCCGAATTCTGACAGCAAACGCTCCCGCGGCGATGCCGCGGGAGCGTTTTGAATGACCGATGCTCCCCGCACGACGACCACAACCGAAGGGCCGTTGCGCAGAGTCATAGCCAAAGCCCTCCCCACGGATCCGTGGGGAGGGCTTGGCGTTTTTATCCGATGGTGGCTGTCTCGGTGGGACGTTCCCCCAGCCCGAAGCTGACGGCGATGGCGGCGTTGACCCGGTCCATCAGGGCGTCGTCAAGATGCCCCATCTTCTCCCGCAGTCGCCGCTTATCGATGGTTCTCACCTGCTCCAGCAGGATCACCGAGTCCCGTGTCAGTCCCGGCGCCTCGCCTCCCACCGACGATGTACTGCCGACACCCACGTCGATATGTGTCGGTAGCTTGGCCTTCCCCGTTCGGCTGGTGATGGCGGCGGCAATCACCGTGGGGCTGTATCGGTTCCCCACGTCGTTCTGGATGATCAGCACCGGGCGCAGGCCTCCCTGCTCGGAGCCCACCACCGGGCTTAAATCGGCGTAAAAAATATCGCCTCGTTTACACATCATGATTCTTGCTTCCTTTCCGAAAGACGTCCTCTTCCGTTTTTTCGTTCCTGTCTTGGGCGAGCGCGATCTGCGCTCGGATCGGCTCTGTCATTAGTGTCGGCATCGAGGGGGATATTATTCGCACGGAAACATTTTCCTTTTCCTCTTTGCCTGTTATCAGTGTACGAAAAAACGCAGATTCTGTGAAAGGTTGTCGGGCTTTTTCCTTGGGCAAGACTTGCAAAAAAGTGCCGGGCGTGGTACAATAAAAAAAGAAAGAACACCCCCACTGGGCGTCACAAAACTGCGGAGGAAACCCTATGAACACCGTCCCCTACCAAAGCGGCTTTTCCCTTGTGACGGGCGATCTGCCCCGTCTTGTCTGCCGCGACATCGGGGTGCCTCACGGCTTCTCCACCCGCTTTGGCGGAGTGAGCCATGGAAACGGCCTTGACTCCCTCGATCTGGGTGCCGCCGCCGGCTCGGAGGAGGTTGCCGAAAACCGCCGCCGCTTGGCGGAGGCACTCGGAAGCAGCCCCGATCGGATGTTCTCGGCTCGGCAGATCCATTCCGCTACGGTAGAGACCGTCACCTCGGCCGACCTCGGACGGGAGTTTGCCTGCGACGGCTTTGTCACGGCAGAGCGAGGGCTTCTCCTCACCGTCAAGACCGCTGATTGCGTTCCCATCCTCCTTTGCGACGAGGTCGCGGGGGTGGTCGCCGCCGTTCACGCCGGCTGGCGGGGAACGGTAGCGGGGATCGCTCGGGAGGCGGTCAAGGCCATGACGACGCTGGGCGCTTCGCCCTCTCGGATCGCAGCCGCCATCGGCCCCTGCATCCATCGGGAGTGCTACGAGGTGGACGAGCCCTTTCTTGCTACCGTAAAGGAGCAAAACGAGGCGCTGACCGCCTTCGTTACGCCCCTTCCCCATAAAGAGGGGCACTATCTTGCCGATCTTGTGGCCATGAACCGCTATCTGCTCCTGTCGGCAGGGCTGACCGAGGGCAATCTCTACGCCTGCGGCTTCTGCACCGACTGTGCCTCGGAGGTCTTTTTCTCCCATCGGGCCAGCGGCGGGAAGCGGGGGTTGATGATGGCGGGGATCCGTCTACCTTAATATCCCTCCCCTCACATTCCGCTGTGAGGGGATTTTTTCAACTTCTTGCGGTTTTCCCTTGACAAACCCTTATTTATATGGTAAAATATGTCTCACATAGGGAGTAGTTTGCGCGATCGCGTTTCACGTCAACATCTCACGGAGGTCACTCCGATTGGCTTGAATTAAATGACGAGACTATGTACGGCAAGAGCTGTGCATGGACTCGTTCTTTTTGTTTGTCGAGTGCCGTCGCCACGTCCCGAACGATCGTTTTTTCCACCTTATTGTGAAAGGAAGGTACGAAAACATGAAGCATTATCTCGCCAATACCGACGAGGTGCTGGCGGAGGTCAAGTCCTCCCCCGAAACCGGTCTCTCCACCGAGGAGGCAGGCGCCCGTCTTGAGGCAAACGGCAAGAACAAGCTGGCCGAGGGCAAGAAGATCACCCTGCTCCAGCGCATCATCTCCCAGATCATGGATCCTATGGTGCTGGTCCTCATCGCCGCCGCCGTGGTGTCGGCCGTCACCGAGCTGTCCCTCCATCCCGACAAGCTCCCCACCGACGTGTTCATCATTCTGGCCGTGGTCATCCTCAACACCGTCCTCGGCGTTGTCCAGGAGAGCAAGGCCGAAAAGGCCATCGACGCCCTGAAGGAAATGGCCGCCGCCACCTCCAAGGTCATCCGCGACGGCAAGCATATCGTCGTCCGCAGTGAAGATCTGACGGTAGGCGACATCGTCATCCTGGAGGCCGGCGACGCCGTCCCCGCCGACGGCCGTATCCTCGAAAGCGCCAGCATGAAGATCGAGGAAGCCGCCCTGACCGGTGAATCGGTTCCTGCCGACAAGGTGGAGCACGCCCTCACCGCCGCCGAAAACGGCGACGTGCCCCTGGGCGACCGCCGCAATATGTGCTACATGGGTAGCGTCGTGGTCTACGGCCGCGGCTCTATGGTGGTCACCGGCACCGGTATGAACACCGAGATGGGTAAGATCGCCACCGCCATCACCGAGGCCGAGGAGGGGGAAACGCCTCTCCAGAAGAAGCTTTCCCAGCTCAGTAAGATCCTGACCTGGCTGGTGCTTGGCATCTGCGTCTTCATGTTCGCCTTTACCCTCTTTACCAACCGCGATCTCTTGGCTCACGCCGAAAGAAGCCAGCTTCTCAAGCTGATTCTTGAGGATGCCTTCATGCCCGCCGTCAGTCTGGCCGTGGCCGCCATCCCCGAGGGCCTGGCCGCCGTCGTCACCATCGTGCTCTCCATGGGCGTTACCAAGATGTCCAAGCAGAATGCCATCATCCGCCGTCTGACCGCTGTGGAAACCCTGGGCTGTACCCAGATCATCTGCTCCGACAAGACCGGTACCCTCACCCAGAACAAGATGACGGTGGTTGACTTCTGGAGCAGCGACGAAAAGCTCCTGGCCACCGGTATGTCCCTCTGCTCCGACGCCGAGCCCGACGAGACGGGTGAGGCGGTTGGCGAGCCCACCGAGTGCGCTCTCGTGAACTACGCCACCAAGCTGGGCCTCCTCAAGGACTCCCTGAAGGCCGACGCCCCCCGTATCGGCGAGGCTCCCTTCGATTCCGGCCGTAAGATGATGTCCACCGTTCACAATTGCGGCGGCAAGATCCTTCAGTACACCAAGGGCGCTCCCGACGAGCTTCTGGCCCGCTGCACCCGCATGCTGGTCAACGGCACCGCGGTGGAGATGACCGACGCCTACCGCGCCGAGATCCTGGCCAAGAATACCGAGTTTGCCACCCAGGCCCTTCGCGTTTTGGCCTGTGCCTATAAGACTCACGCCGCCCCTCCCGCCGCCTACACCCCTGAGGCGCTGGAGAACGAGCTGATCTTCGTCGGTCTGGTCGGCATGATCGACCCCGTCCGTCCCGAGGTCACCGAGGCCGTGAGGCAGTGCGTTGCCGCCGGCGTCCGTCCCGTCATGATCACCGGCGACCACAAGGACACCGCCGTGGCCATCGCCAAGACCCTCGGCATTCTGGAGGACGCCTCCCAGGCCATCACCGGCGCCGAGATCGACAAGTTCTCCGACGAGGAGTTCTTCGAGCTGGTCACCAAGTATTCGGTCTACGCCCGCGTACAGCCCGAGCACAAGACCCGCATCGTCAACGCCTGGCGGAAGCGGGGCATGGTCACCGCCATGACCGGCGACGGCGTCAACGACGCCCCCTCCATCAAGAGCGCCGACATCGGCGTGGGCATGGGCATCACCGGCACCGACGTCACCAAGAACGTGGCCGACATGATCTTAACCGACGATAACTTTGCTACCATCGTCAGCGCCGTGGCCGAGGGCCGCCGCATTTACGACAACATCACCAAGTGCATCCAGTTCCTTCTGTCCTCCAACCTGAGTGAGGTCATCAGCGTCTTCGTGGCTACCCTCTGCGGCTTTACCATTCTGAAGGCGCCGCACCTCCTCTTCATCAACCTCGTCACCGACAGTATCCCCGCCCTGGCCCTCGGTACCGAGAAGGCCGAGCCCGACATCATGACCCGCAAGCCCCGCAAGAGCAACGAAGGCATCTTTGCCGGCGGCATGGGCTTCAACATCGCCTATCAGGGCCTCATGATCTCCGCCATCACCCTCTTTGCCTACTTCGTGGGCTACCGCTTTGAGTTCGGTCACTGGGGTGTCGGCGAAAGCGTTCACGGTATCACCCTGGCCTTCCTGGCTATGTCCATGTCGGAGATCTTCCACTCCTACAACCTCCGTTCCCACGGCTCGATCTTCAAGCTGAAGTCTCACAACATGATCCTCTGGGGCTCCATGATCCTGTCCCTGATCCTGACCTCGGCCCTGATCTTCGTGCCGGCCCTTTCGAACCTCTTCGGCTTCTCCGAGGATATCGGCCTCGTGGAATACGGCATCGCCCTGGCCCTGGCCGTCTCTACCATTCCGATCGTGGAGATCGTGAAGTGGTTCGCCTCCCTCTTCCGCAAGCAGAAGAACTGATCTCTCCATCCGCCCGCCTCGGCGCACCTGTTACCAAGCAGGCCGCCGAGGCGGTTTTTCTTTTGCCGCCGAATTTTCTGCCGGTAGGATTTCGGCGGCTCTCAAAGCGGTTTTTGACACGGCTTCGGTGACGGCGCAAAATCAAAACAAATGTTCGCTTTTCTCTTGACAACGAACATTTGTTCGTGTTATAATGGCTTCAGTACCAAATCGAAGGGAGCGTACCGATGGAGCCTGTCATTCTCCACTGCGACATGAATAACTTCTTTGCCTCGGTGGAATGTGCCAAAAATCCCGCCCTGAAGGGGCATCCCGTGGCCGTCTGCGGCAGCGAGGAGGCACGCCACGGTATCGTTTTAGCCAAAAACGACCTGGCCAAGGCCTACGGCATCACCACCGGTGAGCCGGTGGTCAAGGCCCGCGCCAAGTGCCGCGACCTCATTACCGTTCCGCCCCATTACAGCGATTACCTTCGCTACTCGGCCGCAGCACGGGCTATCTACGACTCCTACACCGATCGGGTGGAGCCCATGGGCTGCGACGAGTGCTTTCTCGACGTCACCGGCAGCGGTGCTCTTTTTGGGGACGGCGAGACCATCGCCCATGCCCTGCGGGAACGCATCAAGCGGGAGCTGGGAGTCACCATCTCGGTGGGCGTTTCCTTTAACAAGCCCTTCGCCAAGCTGGGCTCCGACATGAAAAAGCCCGACGCCGTGACCTGCCTCAGCCGAGCAAATTTCAGGGAGAAGATCTTTCATCTGCCGGCCTCCGACCTCTGCGGCGTGGGGCCCGCCACCACCGCCAAGCTGGCCTCCTGCGGGATCTTCACCATCGGCCAGCTGGCCAACGCCTACCCGCCCATGCTGAAGGACAAGCTGGGAGTGAACGGCCTCCGTCTCATTGAGATGGCCGACGGCCGCGACCGTACCCCCGTCCTGCCGGGGGATGCCGAGCTGCCCATGAAATCGGTGAGCCACGGCCTGACCACCTATCGGGATATGGCGTCTCCCGAGGAGGTGTGGCCCGTGATCCTGGCTCTCTGTGAGGAGGTGGGGCATAAGCTCCTGGCCTACGGCAAGGTGGCGCAGGGCGTTTCCATCCAGGTGCGGGATAACGCCCTTAAATCCCGCGGCTATCAGGCGCAGCTGGCCCTTCCCACCGATAGCTATTCGGTCATTGCCAAGGAGGCCTACAAGCTCCTCTTGGCCAAGCACCTCTGGGAGAAGCCCCTGCGGGGCATCTCGGTGGGGGCGATCGACCTCTGCCCAAGCTCGATCCCCCGCCAGACCGACTTTTTCAGCGACACCGCCGCCCTTCACCGCGCCGAAACCCTTGATCACCTGGCCGACCGTCTGAACGGTCGTTACGGGGAGGGGACGCTTCGCTACGGTGCCGTCGTCGGCAACCGCCTGGCCGAGGTGGGAGGGGGATTTGGTTTCGGGGGAAGATAAGGGAAAGGCAAAGGCAACAGGCCGTAGCAAAAGGCCCATGGCAAGAACAGAAGCCTATGGCAAAAAAGCCACAGTAAAACCTGTGGCCGTAGCAAAAGACCTGTGACAAATACAGAAGGCCGTGAAAAAACCACGGTGAAGCCATAAGGATCGCGGCAAAAACAAAAGTCCGCGAAAAACTCACGGTGAAACCAGAAGGATCGTGGCATAAACAAAAAGCCCGCGGCAAACGCAAAGCGTTTGCCACGGGCCGTTTTGCTTATTTTCCAAGCTCCACCGTACGCTTGTAGGCGGCCAGCACCGCATCGGAGACAACGCCGCGGAAGGCACCCTCCTCCAGCGCATGCACGCCGGCAATGGTACTGCCTCCGGGGGAGCAGACAGCGTCCTTCAAGACGCCGGGCTGGGTTCCCGTTTTAAGAAGCAGCTTGGCGGCGCCGAGAAGCGTCTGCTCGGCCAGGAGCAACGCCTTGTCCCGGGGAAGTCCCACCTGAACACCGCCGTCAGCCAGCGCCTCGATCATCAGGCACACGAAGGCCGGGCCGCAGCCCGATACCGCTGTGCCGGCGTCCATGAGCTTTTCCTCCAAGCGGCAGAATCGGCCTGCCTCTTCCATGGCCGAGAGAAAGCCGTTCAGCTCCTCCTCGGTGACGCCGCCTGCCGTGCAGTAGAGAATCATGCCCTCACCCGCCGAGACCGGCAGATTGGGCATAATGCGGATCACGGGATAGTCCCCGCCCGCTAAGGCCTGTACTTTTTCGGTGGTAACGCCCGCCACCATCGAAACCAGCACCAACCGTCCCGTCCGCTTCGCCAAAGCGTCTTTCAGACCGTCCAGCACCTGCCCCAGCAGCTGGGGCTTGACGCCGAGGAACAGGTAGTCCGACGACGCGATGACCTCCTCTGCCGTCGTAGCGGTCACACCCGTCTCGTCGGCGAAGGCGCGGGCTCTTGCCTCGTCCTTCTCGGCAATGGCTACGTTTTTCGCCGAAACACCCTTGACGGCGGCTCTCGCCAGCGCGCCGCCCATGTTTCCGCATCCGATAAATCCAATTTTCATAGTAGACTCCTTTTGGGGGGGTGACGCGGGGCTCTGCCCCGCACCCCGCAAGGAAAACTTCTTAAAAGAAGTTTTCCTTGACCTTTCAAGAACTTTGATTGGCCGAAAACTCCGTTTTCGGCGGAGGAACACCAAAAACTCTGCACAAAGGGATCGGGGCGTCAAAAAGTTGAAGCACCTTCTGATGCACCCATCGGGAAAAACGAAGTTTTTCCCCATCCAAAGTTTTTGGGGTGCAGGGGGATTTTTCCAAAAATCCCCCTTGCCGGGGTCGAGGGGCGGAGCCCCCGCCCCT
>SVSM01000022.1 GCA_015064295.1 Oscillospiraceae bacterium
AACGGTGACGCAGGTTTCCTGCTTTACCTCTTCGTTAAACTCTGTCTGCATGAAAGAACTGTGATCAAACAGCTCGTGCATTGTTCCGGCACAGCCGATAATCGTAAAATCCGTTTCCAAAACGCGGGAAATGAAGTTAAGGAAGGCTTTTTTCGCATTTTCATCTCCACTCACACGGTAATATTCCAAAACGCCCTCAAAATACGAGGTCGCCTCATACGCCTTCTTCACGGGATACTCAAAGGGCGCTTTTTCACCCTGAAGCGCAAGCTCATAAATATTGCCCCATTTCGAGCCGCCGCGGCGCACAAGGTAAGCGGCAAAATCCAAATACTTTTTCTCCCCCGTCAGGCTATACATATGCACAACCGGCTCAAGAATCGAGCTGGAATTCAGAGCGCCCCAAGTCCAATCGTTATGCGTTGTGGCATCCAAAATATCGAGCTTTCCGTCCTCCTCGCCAATGCGCGCAAGGATATAATCAAGATGGTCGCAAAGTGCCGCGAGAATCCGCTCCTTCAGCGCCGCGTCCTCGCAAATATCATAAAAGAACTGCATACCGAGCAAAACGTATTTTCTGCACCACATATCCCAGTAGCCGAATTCCTTCTCCCGCTGATAGGTTGAGAAGCGGCCGTTTGCCTCCTGCGCGGAAAGCAAATCCAAAACGGAGTCTTTCAGTATGTTATAAAGCTCCTCATCCTGCGTGTAGGAATACACGCGACAAGCGCCGCGCATCATCTTTCCCCAAAACTCACCGTTCCAGCCGCCGTCCTCGCTGTCCTTCTGCAGGCGGAACTGCTCTGTAAAGGTTTTCCAAAGAATCGTATTCTTCGACTGATGCTCCTGCACAAAGCGGGTTGCATCGTCATATACCCCGGTATAAGCAAAGCTTCCCCCGGGAAGCTCAAAGAGAGAGTCCGTTTTGATTCTCGTTTGATACATGGGATTTTTGATCTCTGTCATTTTTATTTTCTTCCTTATATTATATATCGTTTGCAGCTCAAAACCGCATATAGAACTTCCCTTTTATTATAAAGGAAACAGAGCTATTTTGCAAGTCTGTTTTTTGATTTCTTTTTCATGTTTTTTTACTTTTTTAATTCATTTGCTTTTTAAAACAAAAAATCTCCGCCGTCACGCTCTATAGTCCTGCTTTCGCGGAAAAAGAAATCCGCTCAATGTATCGAAATTAGAACCAATAAGTCCGAAAAAGCAAAGAATTGTTTGTAAATTTTAGTTTTCTTATTTTGCAAAAGGATATAAGAGATATGTAGCCGTTGGTTTTGATTGAATGTATTCTTGAGTTTAAAGTAAGATAAAAATAAAAAAGAGGCAACCACAATGCGATGTACCGTTAAGGACAGTTTTAAATACGTTACACAATGACACTAAAAAGACGATGAGCGATTAAGGTTCATCGCCCTTTTTGACAAGTATCGGAGTTGTCATTTAGCGTGTGGATCTAATGGAGGAGTTTAGTTGCCTCCTGTGGTGACATGATTTGAGCTTCAACATAGCCCTTTTACGCTTTTGTTTTACTCGGTGCATAGCCAAAATAACTTTTATAGGCTCTGCTGAAAGAGTATACGGATTGGTATCCAAGCAATTTCGATACTCGGGATACTGAATTGATTTTCAAAAGATCTTTTGCGAACTCCATTCTTTTTTTGTTTCGATATTCTATGAGATTTATACCAAAAGCCTCCTTGAATTTTCTTTCCATATAGAATTTGTCGTAAAAAAAGATTTTCGAAAAATTATCAAGTGTCATTCCCATACCGTTTCCGGCATCTATATAATCCTTGATCCGATTCGCCACGTTTAATCGCGTATCACTTTGCAACAGTTTTGGAAAATTGTCGGTTATAATAATTGCTATTAATTTAATCATCAATGATTTTTTTGTCAAATCATCTAAATGTCCCGAAACGATCTTATAAAATGCTTCAAAAAATTCCGGTTTGTTTTGAATATCAAGCAACGGTGTATGTTTATATGTGGAATAATAATCCTTGTGTATCCATCCTCTTTCGGTATCCGACATTTTATCCAAATCTTTAAATGAAATAGGTATGAACTCACTTTGAGGACGATGCGTAATATCAAAATGAATATGCGGTTGAGATATTTCACCGTAATCAAGGTGGAAGCTATGCGCGATCCCGGGGCAAATAAAAATGATATCTCCCGTCTTGCAATAATAGGCTTCACCATTGTAAACAAAAGTAAAGTTTCCTTCTTCAAGATATATAAGCTCGTAATCGTAAATAACTCTCTGCGCAATATTATGTCCTGAAGGAATTCTCGATTCCATAGCCAAACGGATATAGGGATTGATCAATGATAAATTCATGTTGATTCCTCCTATCAAGAAATGTTAAATTGATGTCGACATTAATCATTTACATTATAGCATAATTATGATATAATTGCAATAATGATCATTTGGGAGGTACAACAAATGTTAAACAATCTTACTGTTAAAAAAAATATTCGCACCTTCTCTGTGTGCCCGGAGAATCCGAGCGGCAAAAAAGGCGAGGGCGGTAAGGCAACGCTTGATGTGGGAAGCGCAGCAAATGCCGCACGCGAACTTGGCCAAGGCTGGAAGGTAAATCCCCATATCGTGTTAAACGCCGGAGAGATCGCCGTGCTTGCCGATATAAAGGGAGAGGGAGCCATTAAGCATTTTTGGATCACCGATGGTGCAAAATACGGTAGACAACTACTGCTGAGAATTTATTTTGACGGTCAAAAATCACCTGCAGTTGACGTTCCGCTGTCTGACTTTTTTGCGAATGCGGATTACAACGAATATCGTCAAATCAATAGTCTCGCAATGTGCTACAACCCTCGCAAGGGGATGAACTGCTATTTTGAGATGCCATATTTTAAGGGATTTCGCGTAGAAATTGAAAACACCGGAACTACACACGCGAATATTTACTATCAAATTGATTGTGAAGAAAAAAAGATATCTCCTGACAGTCTGTATTTTCATGCCCAGTTCAGACGCGTCAATCCACTGCCCTATAAAGAAGTATATACGATACTCGACAACATTAAAGGAAACGGTCTTTATGTTGGAACCTATCTGCATTGGGGTGTCAAATCCAATGGCTGGTGGGGAGAAGGCGAGATCAAATTCTATATTGACGGCGATACCGAATTCCCCAGCATTTGCGGAACGGGCACAGAGGATTATTTTTGCGGAGCATATAATTTTGATGTGAATGGCAAATATACCGAGTTTTCCTCGCCGTACAGCGGACTTTCCAAGGTTGGATATACCGATGAGATCTATCGTTCGCAGAGATATTTCGATATGTACCGTTGGCACATTACGGATCCGATTTATTTTAAAGAGAATTTGCGCGTGACCATACAGGCGCTCGGTTGGAGAAGTGAAGGCAGGTATTTGCCTCTGCAAGACGATATTTCTTCGGTTGCCTATTGGTATTCGGACAATTTAGAGGATGTATATCCTAAAATGCCTTCCGCAAACGAACGGGAGCTAACGACTGTTCATCTATGACTTGTCAATTTTACTGACAAGCACTGCATTCGTGTCCACAAATACAAAATACGGCATGCCTTTTTGAGGCATGCCGTATTTTTGCAAAACTCTCCTTTAGGGTACGATCCTAATCCTTCGTCTCTTTTTATGATCAAAATCAGATGCGAGCGACACCGTCCTTGCGGGCAGCCTCGGCAACGGCCGCCGCCACGGCGGGGCCTACGCGTCCGTCAAACGCGGCAGGGATGATATATTCGGCCGACAGCTCTTCATCGGAAATCAAGCTCGCAAGAGCCTCTGCCGCCGCGATCTTCATGCCCTCGGTAATGTCGGAGGCGCGCACGTCAAACGTGCCGCGGAAAATGCCGGGGAAGGCCAAAACGTTGTTGATTTGATTGGGAAAATCAGAGCGCCCGGTAGCAATGACGGCGGCTCCGCCGGCAACGGCTTCCGCCGGGAAAATCTCGGGAGTGGGATTGGCGCAGGCAAAAATGATCGCATCCTTAGCCATGGTCTTGACCATATCGGTCGTCATCGTACCCGGTGCCGAAACACCGATAAACACGTCGGCGCCCTTGATCACGTCGGATAGCCCGCCCTTCTCCCGTTGCCGATTCGTGACCTCGGCCATCTCGGTCTTGATCCAGTTAAGGCCCTCGCGGCCTTCATAGATCGCTCCGGCACGGTCGGTCATGACGATGTTCCGGAAACCGTAGGACAGTAGCAGCTTTACGATTGCAACGGCAGCAGCACCGGCGCCCGAGGTGACGATTTTGACCTCTTCCTTTTTCTTGCCCACCACCTTGAGGGCGTTTAACAGACCGGCCAGCGTGATCACCGCCGTTCCGTGCTGGTCATCGTGGAAAATCGGAATGTCGCACTTCTCCTTCAGCTTTCGTTCGATCTCGAAGCAACGGGGTGCCGAGATGTCCTCCAGGTTGATACCACCGAAGGATCCGGAGATCAAATACACAGCGTCAACAAATTCGTCAACGTCCTTGGTTTTGATACATAGCGGGAAAGCGTCCACGTCGCCAAAGGACTTAAAAAGTGCACATTTGCCCTCCATGACCGGCATACCGGCCTCGGGACCGATGTCTCCCAGCCCCAACACGGCCGTACCGTCGGTAATAACGGCACACAGATTGTGTCGGCGGGTCAGCTCGTATGATTTGGTGACGTCCTTCTGGATCTCAAGACAAGGCTCCGCAACACCGGGCGTATAGGCCAAGGACAGATCCTCCTTGGTATTGCAGGGAACGGCACTAACGACTTCAATCTTACCGCCCCATTCACGATGGAGCCGAAGAGACTCTTTTGCATAATCCATAATGATAATCCTCCAGTATGAATCGTGTACGATTCTTGCATCAAAATAAGGGGTGCTTTGTGTTGCGCATCATGCCGCACCTTTCTTTTTATTATAGCATAAACACAACGGTAATACAAGATACAACAGGAATTTTGTGCCGGCTTTCACACAGGACTCACCCACAAAAAAGCCGCAAAAAACAGGAGGCCGTTGCCTCCTGTTTTTTTGTGGCCCGCTCTGCAGGATTCGTAACCGTCGCCGTTGCAAGCAACGGCAAAAGCCGCACATCCTTCTTTTGTTGGCCTCTGCCTCACTTTGCGGCTTTCACACAGGACTCACCCACAAAAAAGGCCGCAAAAAAACAGGAGGCCGTTGCCTCCTGTTTTTTTGTGGCCCGCTCTGCAGGATTCGAACCTGTGACCCTCAGAATCGGAATCTGATACTCTATCCAGCTGAGCTAAGAGCGGATGCTATCGCCTATTATATCACAAATCCCCGGGGTTGTAAAGGGCAAATTTGATTTTTCGCCAAAAACCGAACGGGGAAAATCGACACGCTCCCCTTCCGTCATCTCCCTCGAAGGCACGATCCCTCTATCCCTTCAGCAGCTCTCGCCTCGCCTTATGGTCGGGTAGATACCTTGCCACCAAGGCGTGAAAGGCGGCACTGTGATTCTTGTGACGAATATGGGCCAGCTCGTGGACCACCACGTAATCGATGGCCTCGGAAGGATACTGCATCAGATACAGGCTAAAACAAAGACCGTTCCGACTGCTGCAGCTTCCGAAGCGGCGCTTAGCTGACGTGATCTTTACCGACGTGGGCTTCAGCCCCATGATGGCGGCGTAGTAGTCAACGCGGGCGGGAAGCTCGCTCTTGGCTGCTCGGCGGAGGGCTTCCGTCTCCTCCGGCGTCGGCTCGGGACGGGGTGGCGGCAGGGCCCGAAGGTGCTTTTCGATCCAGTCCTCCCGGGAGGCTACGAAGGCATCGATCTCCTCCTGCGCCATGGCAAGGGGCGCTCTCACCGTTACCTTCCCCTCCCGGGAGATCTCCACGCTCAGGGTACGGCGCTCCGAGCGGCGTAGCTCATAAGCGATCATCCTCTCCCCCCCTCTCGTCCGTCTGTTTGTGTCTTTCCTACATTATATCATACTCTGCGGCAAATGGCAAGGTACTTGCCAAATCGGCCGCCGTGTGATACAATAAAACCAACAGGAGGTACGTCTATGAAGCCCTCATATTTTATCATCGACCGCAAGCATCCCGCCGCGTGGCTGTCGGTCCTCTTTATGCTGGCCGCCGCTGTCGTCCGCGTCGTCTACTTCACCGGACGGGAATCGACGCCTGTGGAGTTCTGGATCCACTATGTCAACGTCGTCCTCTCATGCCTCTTTTTCTGTCTGGTCGTTCTTCTATGGGGCGACCGGCGGCCGGAGCTGACCGTCGTTTCGGTCTTTCTCGGCGTGGTCTTCTTTATGGTCAAGGCCTTTACCTTTGAGACCGTCATTCATACCGTTCTCTGTCTGATCCTCTATACCGCTGTCCTGCTTCTCTACTCGCTGGTCATCTTTGGGGTGATTCGGAATCAGTATTTCCTATATCCCCTGTTCGGGTTACCCTTCCTATACCACGTGTTCGTGGAGGACAGTCAATACTACTACCTCGCCAACCCCATGCCTCCCTTTACCGAGTGGCTCCCCGAGATCTCGGTGCTTTGCATCATGGCGGCCCTGTTCTGCGTTTCGGTGGCGCTGCGGAGGCGATAACGGCTTTCTTCGGGCATCAAAAAATTTTTTTGAAAATTTTGAAAAAACTATTGACAATAGTTCTTTATTGATATATAATATCAATAGAAAATAAAATTTGAGGAAATTACCGATGCCAAAACGACACACACTCCAGAAACAGATCATCCTGGATGCGCTGAAGGAGCTCGGCAATCATCCCACCCCCGCCATGATCTACGACCACATCCACGACCGCTACCCTACCATCAGCCAGGCTACCGTCTTTCGGGTGCTGGCCGGGGAAAGCGAGGATGGTGAAGCCCAGCGCGTTTACGCCCCCGGCTCCTCGGCGCGGTATGAATACGGCCTCCGCAAGCACTACCACATCGCCTGCCGCCTCTGCGGCAAGGTCGCCGACGTGGATATGCCCTACCATGACGACCTCGAAAAAGAGGCCGCCTACGCCGAGGGCTTTACCGTCGAGCGCCACTTCATCGAGTTTATCGGCCTCTGCCCCGACTGTCAGGGCACGGCCGAAAACCAATAAATCCAAAAATATTTTTTAAAGTGAGGAAACAAGTATGAAATTCGTTTGCACTGTCTGCGGTTACGTTCATGAGGGCGACGCTGCCCCCGAAAAATGCCCCGTTTGCAAGGTTCCCGCCTCCAAGTTCAAGGTCATGGAGGGGGGCGCTGCCCTGGCTGCCGAGCATGAGTACGGCATCTACGCCAAGACCGTCAAGAACAACCCCGATATCTCCGAGGAAGACAAAAAGTACATCTTTGAGCAGCTGATGGCTAACTTCAACGGCGAGTGCTCCGAGGTCGGTATGTACCTCTGCATGGCTCGCATCGCACACCGCGAGGGCTATCCCGAAATCGGTCTCTACTGGGAAAAGGCCGCTTGGGAAGAGGCCGAGCACGCCGCCAAGTTCGCCGAGCTCCTGGGCGAGGACCTGGAGCCCAACATGAAGGCTACCACCAAGGATAACCTGGCCTGGAGAGTGGACTGCGAGTACGGCGCTACCGCCGGTAAGTTCGATCTGGCCAAGTGCGCCAAGAAGAACAACCTGGATGCCATCCACGATACCGTCCATGAGATGGCCCGCGATGAAGCAAGACATGGTAAGGCTCTTGAGGGGCTGCTGAAGAGATATTTTAAGTAAGAAGCCCGATAAATAAAAGCGAAAGCGGAGGCAATTGCCTCCGCTTTTTTTGTTTGAAAAGTTATGAATATATGATATCTTGATATTCGCTGATAAAAGCGATATGCTCTCGCCTGTTTTTTTCTAATTCTGCAATCAGTTTCGCTCTTTGTCCTAAATACCAACCCTTTTTTATTTCATCATCCTAGCGCAATCTTCTATCTACATCTGTCAGTAATGCTTCTAGCTCGTATATTCTTTCATTAATATCAGCTAATTTGTGGCATGCTTCTTTTTTCGTCATATTTCTTTCCTTTTCTATAATCTAAAACTTGGGCTGCCTCTTCAAAAATAACCAACAGAAGGGGAGTTTAATAAGCCACCAAGCTCCTCTGATTATCAACTCACCCAAAACCAGAATTCCCTTAAAAAGAAGTTTAAGCGGCCACCAAACGAATAGCTGCAACGGCCACACCAAAAACAAAAACAAAACGAATTTCAATATGTTATAGAGAATTCCCTCTGCCGGCGTATAACGCACAACATAGTTACGGCCATCTGATAGTTTGAAATTTTCATAAATATAGGATTTCATAATGTTGACTCCTTCTTTTATTTGAACGCTTTTCTGCTAATCTCTTTACAGTAACAACCATATTCTCCGCATTTGCACCTATATAAGTGCAAACATAGTATACCACTCGTCTATAATAATGTCAAGGGTTTTGCTCCAAAATAAGTGCAAAAGAGGACGTTATGAACGCAGAGGTTGAGAAACGAATCGGCAAAAACATCCGCGCGCTTCGGGAACGGGCCGATATGACGCAAGAAGTGCTGGCCGCCAAATTGCAGCTCCGCGGCTGCGATATCACCAGAAGCGCGGTCGCCAAGATCGAGGTCGGGCAACGGCATCTCTATCCGGATGAGCTCATTTTGATCAAGGAAATTCTTGACGTTTCCTTTGACGAATTGCTGTCATAACGCCGTGAGCCTCCTCTCCTCTCAATAAAACTGCCGCCGTAACGGCTCGTTGCGGCGGCTTTTGTTGTCGTCCCTTCCTTGATTAGACCGCCTCCTTTTTTCCCATACTGTTCAAAAAAGGAGGTTGACAATGAAGCCCGTCCTATTCTGTTTCGGTACCCGCCCCGAGGCCATCAAAATGTGCCCCCTCGTTCTTGCCTTTCAGCGGCGGGGCATCCCCGTTCGGGTCTGCCTGACCGGTCAGCACGGCCGTATGGCCGACGAGGTCTTGGAGACCTTCGGCGTTGTGGCCGATGACGACCTTGCCGTTTTGCGGGAGGGACAGGGGCTGGCATCTCTTACCGCCCGGATTCTGACGGGGGTGGATGCGGTGCTTGCCGAGACCGATCCCTCCCTGCTCCTGGTTCACGGCGACACCTCCTCGGCCATGGCGGCGGCTTTGGCGGCTTTTTACCGCCGGGTTCCCGTGGGCCACGTGGAGGCGGGGCTCCGCACCCACGACCTCTCATCCCCCTTCCCCGAGGAGTTTAACCGCCTGACGGTGGGAACGATTTCCACGCTGGACTTTGCCCCCACCCGGGGGGCACGGGATCATCTGCTCCGGGAGGGGAAGTCCCCCGATCACGTCTTCGTTACCGGCAACACCGTGGCCGATGCGGTGGCCCTTACCGTTCGGGGGGATTTTTCTCATCCGTTGCTCGACTGCCTTGCGGGGCGGCCCTTTGTCCTCGTGACCTGCCATCGGCGGGAGAATCTGCCTCGTCTTGAGGAAATCTTCACGGCACTCCGCACCGTTGCCATGCAGTTTCCCGATACCGTGTTTCTCTTTCCCCTGCATCCCAATCCTGCCGTGCGGGAGCCGGCTCGGCAGATTCTCGGCGGGATGGGTAACCTCCTTCTGACCGAGGCCCTTCCCGTGACCGTCTTACACAATCTTCTGGCACGCTGTGAAATGGTGGTGACCGACAGCGGAGGCTTACAGGAGGAGGCCCTGACGCTTGGCAAGCCGGTGGCGGTGCTCCGCGACACCACCGAACGCCCCGAGGGACTTAAAACCGGCGGTGCCGTGCTCCTTGGTACCGAGGCGAAAAAAATTGTGTCTCAACTGACGGCTCTTTTGCAGTACCCCGCAGAGATTCGGGCCCGCGCCGCCCTTCCCTCCCCTTACGGGGAGGCGGGGGCCTGTGAGAGGATTGTTGAGGTTTGTGTGGGTTTTTTGGGTTGATTTCGTCTTAAGGCGTTTGTTTCTTCTGATCGTTTGTTGGGAAGATAGAACAAGAAAGAATTCTTTTTTCGCACCTTTCTTTACTCAAAGAAAGGTGCCCAAAGAAGGAGCCAAGGAGGGGCTGAGCCATCGCCCCAAAAACAAGTTTTTGGGGCGATTCTTAAGCCCCTCCTTTGGAAACCTCCCCTTTTTTACCCAAAAGGGTAAGCCCAACCTACCAAGGCCACACCTGCGGCACTGCGGCCGAAGCTCCTGCTATCGGGGATTCTTACAAAGGCGTAAGATAGTTCTGTTAATCTTGTTTTCTACTAAACGGGCCGCAGAGATAGCCGTCAAGAAGCGAGCGGTACAGAAAAACTTTCCTTTGTTTCTCTCTGCGAACCCTTTTGCCAAACCGCCGAGCCGCCCGTGCGCTAAACGCGCACAGGCGAGGCGTGGAGCTTCTTCTTTTTGATTCTAAAACTTTTTCTTCCAAGAAGAAGAAAAAGTTTTAGCGCGTTTTCTTTGTCACTTTCTTTGCGCGTGCAAAGAAAGTGAGAAAAACCCCCGATTCGCAGAATCTTCCGTTCGCGCGCAAAGAAAGGTGCGAAAGAAAAACCCGACTCGAAGAAACATCATCTCTGTGTGGAAAAAACATAAAAACATCCATGTACAGTTACTTTACCTAAACGATTATAAAAAACAAAAATTCCGAAGCCTGTCCGGCTTCGGAATTTTCATTCTGATATACGATTAAGCCATGTTGTTCAGAGCAAGGGTGTACTGGCTCTTCTTTCTTGCGGCATTGTTCTTGTGGACAATACCCTTGGCAGCAGCAACATCCAGCTTCTTGACCGTAACAGCGTACGCCTTGGCAGCTGCTTCCTTGTCACCGGCTACAACTGCGGCCTCAAACTTCTTCATCGAAGTCTTCAGTGCAGTCTTGAGCATCTTATTCTGAAGCGTCTTCACTTCGGTAACGTTGACGCGCTTCTTTGCGGACTTGATATTCGGCAAATCGTTCACCTCCCGATCTATTGACATTTTCTATCAGCACTCTATCATACCACACTCATTCCCAAATTTCAATAGTTTTTACAAAATTTTTATTTGTTAAAATTCTGTAAACATTGAGAAATTTCTTGACAAGATAAGAAAATTGTGCTAAAATCTATACTTGCATAGGTTTCGCCTTCGGGTGATCGCCCTTGCGCTAAAAGTCGGCTAAACCCTTATGGGAGGCCGATAAAACCAGTTTTTAATTGCATACCGGTGTCTGCAGATCGCGGCACGGGACGGTTCAAGACGGTTTTTCGCACAGCTTATAATTCGACTGTAACCAGCATGTCGTAGGGGTAGTGCGGAGGGCCTTTTTGTGCTCTCCTGTGTCGGTTTTGTGCTTTTTACGGGTATGCGCACTACTTAGAATGGAGTGATTACTGTAATGGTCAAGCCCCACAAGCTCGGCAAAAACATCCGTATGAGCTTCGCCAAGATCGACGAAGCCCTTGAGATGCCGAACCTCCTCGAGGTCCAGAAAAAGTCCTACGATTGGTTCGTTCGGGAAGGTCTCATGGACGTTCTGCGCGATGTTTCCCCCATCACCGACTACTCCGGCAACCTGAGTATCGAGTTCGTGGATTATTCCATCGATCCGACGCCCAAGTACCCCGTGGAGGAATGCAAGGAGCGCGACGTGAACTACGCTGCCCCCCTGCGCGTCAAGGTGCGTCTCTACAACAAAACCACCGGCGAGCTGCTGGAACGTGAGATCTTCATGGGCGACTTCCCCCTGATGACCGACAACGGTACCTTTGTCATCAACGGCGCCGAGCGTGTTATCGTCTCCCAGATCGTCCGTTCCCCCGGCATCTACTACTCCTCCGATATGGACAAGTCGGGTAAGCGCACCTACGCTGCTACCGTCATTCCCTATCGCGGCGCCTGGCTGGAATACGAGACCGACGGAAGCGACGTCTTCCACGTCCGCATCGATAAAAACCGCAAGATCCCCGTCACCATGCTGATCCGCGCCCTGGGCATCGATACCGACGCCGAGATCGTGAACTACTTCGGCGACGATCCCAAGATCACCGCCACCCTTGAGCACGACACCTGCCAGCTGGAGGCCGACAAGAACGGCACCACCGCCGGCGATGAGGCCCTCAAGGAGATCTACAAGAAGCTCCGTCCCGGCGAGCCCCCTCTCGTGGAGAGCGCGCAGATCCTGATCAACAATCTGTTCTTCGATCCCAAGCGCTACGATCTGGCCGGCGTGGGCCGCTACAAGTTCGATAAGAAGCTGTCCCTTACGCCCCGTATCGTCGGCCACGTGCTGTCCCGCCCCGTGGTCAGCCCCGTTACCGGTGAGTTCCTCTGCGAGGCCGGAGAGACCGTCACCGCCGAGACCGCCAAGCTCTTCGAGAAGAGCGGCGTCAACGAGGTCTACCTGCAGCTGGACGCCGAGCGTGAGCTGAAGGTCTTCAGCAACGGTACCGTCTTCCCCGAGACCATTCTCGGCTGCGATCTGAAGGATTGCGGCATTAACGAGAAGGTCAAGCTCTCGGTGCTCCTTGAGATCATGGAGCAGTGCGGCGGCGATATTGACGCCGTCAAGGAAGAGGCCAAGAACCGCATCGCTGACCTCGTTCCCAAGCATATCACCAAGGACGACATCTTCTCTTCCATTAACTATCTGATCTGCCTGTCCCACGACATCGGTAACGTGGACGACATCGACCATCTGGGTAACCGCCGTCTGCGTTGCGTGGGCGAGCTGCTGCAGAACCAGTTCCGCATCGGCTTCTCCCGTATGGACAAGATCGTTAAGGAAAGAATGAACATTCAGGACAACGAGACCCTGACCCCCGAGGGACTGATCAACATCCGTCCCGTGGTCACCGCCATCCGTGAGTTCTTCGGCTCCTCTCCGCTGTCCCAGTTCATGGACCAGAACAACCCTCTGGCCGAGCTGACCCACAAGCGCCGCCTTTCGGCCCTCGGCCCCGGCGGTCTCTCCCGCGACCGTGCTTCCTTTGAGGTGCGTGACGTTCACTACACCCACTACGGAAGAATGTGTCCCATCGAGACGCCCGAAGGACCCAACATCGGTCTGATCTCTTACCTCTCCACCTACGCCCGCATCAGCGATTACGGCTTCATCGAGGCCCCCTACCGCAAGATCGACAAGGCCACCGGTGTGGTCACCCAGGAGATCGAGTACATGACGGCCGACGTGGAGGACAACTATATCGTTGCCCAGGCCAACGAGCCTTTGGACGAAAACAACCGCTTCGTCAACAAGAAGGTCACCGCCCGTCAGCGCTCCGAGATCATCGAGGTGGACAACACCGTGCCCGACTACATGGACGTTTCGCCTAAGATGGTCGTTTCGGTGGCTACCGCTATGATCCCCTTCCTGGAAAACGACGATAACTCCCGCGCTCTGATGGGCTCCAACATGCAGAAGCAGGCCGTGCCGCTTCTCGTGAACGATTCCCCCATCGTGGGTACCGGCATGGAATACAAGGCCGCCGTCGACTCCGGCGTCGTGGTCTGTGCCAAGGAGGCCGGTACCGTCGAGCGGGTTTCCGCCGACGAGATCGTCATCCGCACCGATGACGGTCGGAAGGACGTTTACCACCTCATTAAGTTCAAGCGCAGCAACCAGTCCACCTGTATCAACCAGAAGCCCATCGTCGATTTCGGCGAGTACGTGGAAAAGGGCCAGGTCATCGCCGACGGCCCCGCCACCCAGGGCGGTGAGATCGCCCTCGGTAAGAACGCTCTCATTGGCTTCATGACCTGGGAGGGCTATAACTACGAGGACGCCGTTCTGCTGAACGAAAACCTCGTCCGTCATGACGTTTACACCTCTCTTCATATTGAAGAATACTCCCACGAAGCCCGCGACACCAAGCTGGGTCCGGAGGAGATCACCCGCGAGGTTCCCAACGTGGGCGACGACGCCCTGAAGGACCTCGACCACGAGGGTATCATCCGCAAGGGTACCGAGGTCCGCGCCGGCGATATTCTGGTCGGTAAGGTCACCCCCAAGGGTGAGACCGAGCTGACCGCTGAAGAAAGACTTCTTCGTGCCATCTTCGGTGAAAAGGCAAGAGAGGTCCGCGATACCTCCCTCCGTGTTCCTCACGGTGAAAGCGGTATCGTGGTCGACGTCCGCGTCTTCTCCCGTGAGGCCGGCGATGAGCTTCCTCCCGGTGTCAACAAGGTCGTCCGCGTCTACATCGCCCAGAAGAGAAAGATCTCGGTGGGTGATAAGATGGCAGGACGTCACGGTAACAAGGGTGTCGTGTCCCGTATTCTGCCTCCCGAGGATATGCCCTTCATGGCAGACGGTACGCCTCTTGACATCGTGCTGAACCCGATGGGCGTTCCTTCCCGTATGAACATCGGTCAGGTGCTGGAGGTTCACCTCGGCATCGCCGCCAAGCGTCTTGGCTGGAAGATCATGACGCCCGTCTTCGACGGCGCCAAGGAGGAGGACATCACCGAATGCCTCAAGAAGGCAGGCCTCTCCGAGACCGGCAAGATGACTCTCTACGACGGCCGTACCGGCGAGCCCTTCGATAACCCCGTTACCGTGGGTATCATGTACTACCTCAAGCTCCATCACCTCGTTGACGATAAGATCCACGCCCGTTCCACCGGCCCTTACTCCCTCGTCACCCAGCAGCCCCTCGGCGGTAAAGCCCAGTTCGGCGGCCAGCGCTTCGGTGAGATGGAGGTCTGGGCTCTGGAGGCCTACGGCGCCGCTTACACGCTGCAGGAGATCCTGACCGTGAAGTCCGACGACGTGACCGGCCGTGTCAAGACCTACGAGGCCATCGTCAAGGGCCAGAACATCCCTACCCCCGGCGTGCCCGAGGCCTTTAAGGTTTTGGTCAAGGAGCTGCAGTCTCTCTGCCTCGACATCCGCGTTCTCGATCGCGAGGGCAACGAGATCGAGCTGTCTACCCTGGGCGAGGAGGAGGACGACACCCGTCCTTACGTCACCGCCGACGAGATCGGTGAGACCGTTGAGACCGACGATACCTTCGATTCCATGATCGAGGAAGAGTTCGACGATTACGACGCCGACGACGACGATTCCGGCTTCTTTGAGGATGCCGACACCGATGAATTCCTCGGTGACGATTTTGATATGTGATAAGGAGATTGTGCTTTGGAACATAACGTGTTTGATTCGATTAAAATCGGCCTTGCGTCTCCTGAAATGATCCGCAGCTGGTCGTTCGGCGAAGTCAAAAAGCCCGAGACCATCAACTACCGTACCCTGAAAGCCGAGCGCGACGGTCTTTTCTGCGAGAGGATCTTCGGGCCTACCAAGGACTGGGAATGTCTCTGCGGTAAGTATAAGCGCGTCCGCTATAAGGGCAAGGTCTGCGAAAAGTGCGGTGTGGAGGTCACCACCAAGAAGGTGCGCCGCGAGAGAATGGGCCACATTGAGCTGGCCGCTCCCGTTTCCCATATCTGGTACTTCCGTGCCATCCCCTCCAAGATGGGCTTGCTTCTCGATATTTCCCCCAGACATCTGGAAAAGGTGCTCTATTTCGCCCAGTATATCGTGATCGATCCCGGCTCCACCCCCCTGAGCAAATACCAGATCCTTACCGAGCGCGAGTACCGCGAAATGTACGAGCGCTACGAGAAGGACTTCAAGGTGGGCATGGGTGCCGAGGCTGTTAAGGAGCTCTTGGCCGAGATCGACATTGAGGAGCTCTCCCGTCAGCTGAAGGAGGAGCTCACCAACGCCAGCGGTCAGAAGAAGCTCCGCCTTATCAAGCGTCTTGACGTGGTGGAATCCTTCCGCCGCTCCGGCAACAAGCCCGAGTGGATGATCCTGGAGGTCCTCCCCGTCATCCCCCCCGAGATCCGTCCCATGGTCCAGCTGGACGGCGGCCGCTTTGCCGCTTCCGACCTGAACGATCTCTATCGCCGCGTCATCAACCGTAACAACCGCCTGGCCCGCCTCCTTGAGCTGCAGGCCCCCGAGATCATCATCCGCAACGAGAAGCGTATGCTTCAGGAGGCCGTTGACGCTCTCATCGATAACGGCCGCCGCGGTAAGCCGGTCACCGGACCCTCCAACCGTCCCCTTAAGTCTCTCTCCGAGATGCTTCGCGGTAAGCAGGGACGCTTCCGTCAGAACCTCTTGGGTAAGCGCGTTGACTACTCCGGCCGTTCGGTTATCGTCGTCGGCCCTGAGCTGAAGATCTATCAGTGCGGTCTGCCCAAGGAAATGGCGCTGGAGCTCTTCAAGCCCTTCGTGATGAAGCGCCTGGTGGAGACCCAGAAGGCCTCCAACATCAAGGACGCCAAGAAGAAGATCGACAAGGTGGACGCCTGCGTTTGGGACGCTCTCGAAAACGTCATCAAGGAGCACCCCGTGCTTCTGAACCGTGCGCCTACCCTGCACCGTCTGTCCATCCAGGCCTTTGAGCCGGTTCTGGTGGAGGGCCGTGCCATCAAGCTCCATCCGCTGGTCTGTACCGCCTTCAACGCCGACTTCGACGGCGACCAGATGCCGGTTCACGTGCCGTTGTCTGCTGAGGCCCAGGCCGAGGCCCGCTTCCTCATGCTTTCCGCCAACAACCTGCTGAAGCCGGTTGACGGTAAGGCCGTCACCGTTCCTTCTCAGGATATGGTGCTTGGCTCCTACTACCTCACCATCGACAAGGCCGGCGAGCCCGGCGAGGGCCACGTCTTCCGTGACTTCGACGAGGCCATGATGGCCTATCAGAACGGCGTTCTCGGCCTCCACGCTCCCATCAAGGTCCGTGTCAGCCGTGAGATCGACGGTGTTACCCACACCGGCATCATCAACGCTACCCTCGGCCGTTTGATCTTTAACAAGCCGATCCCTCAGGACCTTGGCTACGTGGATCGCTCCGATCCCGCCAAGCTGCTGGATCTGGAGATCGACATGACCTGCGGCAAGAAGCAGCTGGGCGATATCGTCAACCGCTGCATTGAGAAGCACGGCTTCTCGGTGGCCGCACAGGTCCTCGACGACATCAAGGCCATGGGCTATAAGTACTCCACCCGCGCCGCCATCTCCATCTCGATCTCCGACGTCACCATCCCCGACGAGAAGTACACCTTCGTCGCCGAGGCCGAGAAGAAGGTCGCCGCCATCCACAAGCACTTCATGCGCGGTCAGCTCACCGAGGAAGAGCGTTACAACAACGTCATCAAGATCTGGGAGCAGACCACCAAGGATATCGTCGCTGCCCTCCAGGGCCGCTTCGATCGCTACAACCCGATCAAGATGATGTCCGACTCCGGTGCCCGTGGTAACATGACCCAGATGCGTCAGCTGGCCGGTATGCGCGGTCTGATGTTCGCTACCAACGGCCGTACCATGGAGATCCCGATCAAGTCGAACTTCCGTGAGGGTCTGAATATCCTGGAATACTTCGTGGCTGCCCGTGGTGCCCGTAAGTCCCTGTCGGATACCGCTCTGAAGACCGCTGACTCCGGATACCTGACCCGTCGTCTGGTTGACGTGTCTCAGGACGTCATCGTCCGCGAGGACGACTGCGGCACCCGCCACGGCCTTGAGGTCGCCAACATCACCGACGGTAACGACGTGATCGAGCCTCTGAAGGACCGCCTCATCGGCCGCTTCGTCATCGGCGACGTGGTGGATCCCGCCACCGGCGCCGTCATCGTGCCCGACAACACCATGATCTCCGAGGACCAGGCAGGCGCTATCGTCAAGGCCGGCATCGAGAAGGTCCATATCCGTTCCATCCTCAACTGTAACGCCCGTCACGGCGTCTGCGCTCACTGCTACGGTGCTGACCTGGCCAACGGCCGCGTCGTCAACGTGGGTGAGGCAGTCGGTATCATCGCCGCCCAGTCCATCGGTGAGCCCGGTACTCAGCTGACCATGCGCACCTTCCATACCGGTGGTGTGGCAGGCTCCGATATTACCCAGGGTCTTCCCCGTGTCGAGGAGCTCTTCGAGGCCAGACGTCCCAAGAAGACGGCCATGGCTGCCGAGCTCTCCGGTACCGTTTCCCTTGGCGAGATGAAGAAGATGAAGACCGTTACCGTCACAAACGAGGATTCCGGCGAATCGACTACCTACAGCATCCCCTTCGGTACCCGCTTGACCGTTACCGAGGGCCAGTTCGTGGCCAAGGGTATGCCTCTCACTGAGGGCTATATGAGCCCCGCCGATATTCTCCGCATCAGCGGACTGGATGCCGTCTACGACTACATCATCCGCGAGGTGCAGCGTGTCTACCGTATGCAGTCCATCGGCATCAACGATAAGCACATCGAGGTCATTGCCCGTCAGATGACGAGAAAGATCCGCGTTGAGGATCCCGGCGATACCGATATCCTGGTGGGCGCTACCGTTGACGTGGGTGACTTTAACGAGGAGAACGCCAAGCTCCAGGCCCGGATCGACGCCGGTGAGCGTGAGCTCCGTCTGGCCGTCGGCTCCCCCGTCCTGCTGGGTATCACCAAGGCTTCCATTCAGACCAATTCCTTCCTGTCGGCTGCCTCCTTCCAGGAGACCACCAAGGTCCTCACCGAGGCCGCCATCAAGGGTAAGGTCGACCATCTGCTCGGCCTGAAGGAAAACGTCCTCATCGGTAAGCTGATCCCTGCCGGTACCG
>SVSM01000023.1 GCA_015064295.1 Oscillospiraceae bacterium
TTTCCGCAAAGAAAGGTGCCCAAAGAAGGCGCTAAAACTTTTTCTTCTTCTTGGAAGAAAAAGTTTTAGAATCAAAAAGAAGAAGCTTCACGCCTCGCCTGTGCGCGTTCAGCGCACGGCCGGCTCGTCGGTTTGGCTTTGTAAAAGCAAAAGGGAAAGAGATCCAAAACGCGCACGGCAGGCTTGGCGGTTTGACAAGGGGGTTGGCCAAAAGACATAAGGCAAAGTTTTTCGGTGGCGTTTGGAAAAGCATCAGGATCGCAGGGGAGCTTACACACCTTCCGCATCCCCATCTGCACGTCGCTCAGACGGCTTTGCCGTCGGCGACCGAACCCGTTTAGGTCAAGCTTCGTGGTTGTAGAAGCCCCTTTTGGGGGCTTACCCCTTTTCGGGAAAAGGGGTAAGTCCTTTTTCTTTGCGAGCGTTTCTTTTTCGAGAAAAAGAAATGCGAAAACACCCTTCGTTTTCAATCTTTTTTTAATGAAAAGAAATGCGAAATAAGACAGTCTCAAAGTTGCTTCTGCTAACAAACAGAAGAAAACAAAAATAACCACAAAAACGCGATCCACTTTTCAGCGGATCGCGCTTTTCTCTCAATTCGCTTTGACAAACGCCGATTCCTCATCGGGGAACGATACCTTTTTAATATCAGCGCCTACCATACGGAGCTTGCCGACAATATCGTCGTAGCCACGCTCGATATGATGAATATCCTCAACCTCGGTGACGCCCTTGGAGGCCAGGCCGGCAATGACCATTGCAGCGCCTGCACGGAGGTCCATCGCCTTGATCTGCGCCGGGGATAGCTTGCTGACGCCCTCAATGACGGCAGTTCTGCCGTCCACCTTGACGATAGCGCCCATGCGCTTCAACTCTTCTACATAGCGGAAACGGTTGTCGTAGACGCCTTCACTCAGAAGACTGACGCCTTCGGCAAGACAAAGCAAAACGCCCATTTGCGGTTGCATATCGGTGGGGAAGCCGGGGTAGGGCATAGTCTTGACGTTAATGCGGTTGAGGGTACCGCGATAGGTAACGGTCACCGATTCGTCGTCATCGATCACCTCGACGCCCATCTCGGCCAGCTTGGCGGTGATGGATTCCAAGTGCTTCGGGATAACGTTCTTGATCTTCAGGCTTCCCTTGGTAGCAGCAGCCGCCAGCATATAGGTGCCTGCCTCGATCATATCGGGAATGATGGCGTAGGAGCAGCCGTGGAGCTTTTCCACGCCCTTGATCTTTATGGTATCGGTGCCGGCGCCGCTGATCTTGGCGCCGCAGGTGTTGAGGAAGTTTGCCAGGTCCACGATATGGGGCTCGCGGGCGGCATTTTCGATGATCGTGGTGCCGTTTGCCTTGACGGCGGCCAGCATCACATTCATGGTACCGCCGACGGTGATCACGTCGAAGAAGATGTTGTTGCCGCGGAGTCCGTCGCCGGCCAAAACCTCCACGTAACCGCCTTCCACGTTGACCTCGGCGCCGAGAGCCTCAAAGCCCTTGATGTGCTGGTCGATGGGACGAACGCCGAAATCGCATCCGCCGGGATAGCCCACGTAGGCTCTGCCGAAGCGTCCCAGCTCAGCACCCAGAAGATAGTAGGAGGCGCGCATCTTTCTGACCAGATCGATGGGGGCGCTTCCGCCGACCGCATGAGTCGAATCGATCTCGACGGTGTTGCGGTTGAGCATCCGAACCGAAAGCCCCATGGTCTTCAAGATCTTGAGCGACAGGGTGACGTCGTCGATCTCGGGCAGGTTTTCAATGACGCATTTATCTTCTGTTAAAAGGCAACCCATGAGGATCGGAAGGGCGGCGTTCTTCATACCGCTGACCTCGATACAGCCCTTCAGGGGCGTGCCTCCGTTGATTACAATTTTTTCCATACTGTAAAAGCACCTTTTCCGTCATACGAATTGGCATTATGGAGAGCGTTTTTGTCGAATTGCCGCAAAACGCCATTATCATCATCTTATGTATTATACCACAATTTACAAGAAAATCAAAGAGTTTTTTGAAAAAAAGGAAAAAATATATGTTTTACACATATATATGAAATGGGATTTGTGTATTCTTAAACAAAAGGACTACCTTGTGTTGCAAGGTAGCGAATGACCTGCGCGTGACAGGAAATCGCCATCATGCCTGTTACCAGTATATGAAGCGTGCTGCAAAGGGTGTCAACCTTGAAAGAGAGATTTGCAATAGCGAACGATTTCGGCACCGAGACGGATCAAAAGTGCCGCTGCGTGGGTGGCGCAAAGATGAAAGCAGGAGGCGGTCAGCAGGTCTCTTGCCACCTCGCCGTCGACGTTAAAGCTGTACGACAGATCCGACACGGCGATCAGGCGAAAGGCAACGGCCGAAAGCAGGGCAAAGGCCAGGAAATAGGAGAGAGAAAAAAGGGCTTTCCGATCGGTTCTGGGATAAACGGTGACCTCAGCAATGGCGTAGGCAACGGCCGAGAGAAGGGCCAATACCAGTCCGCCCCGAGCGGCAGCGGTCACGTCACCGCTTTCACTGAACAGCAGAATCACCAGCATCAGAGCAAGAGAAAACACCAAGAGCGTAAGGAAAACGCCGCTGAAAATCAGGGCGTACGGGGGTATCTGCCTGTTTTTTTCGGTCTTCATGCGTCGCCCCCTCTCCAATATAGTCATATTATACCATAAACCCCTTCCTGAATCAACGGTTTTGCAACATTTTATCGACGTTTTTTCAAAATCAGGCCGTTTTTCAGCAAAAAAACAGAAAAGGCAACTGTATTTTTGGTCGACGTTATTGACTTGTGAAGGAAATGGGTTTATAATGAAAAGTAAAGAATTATGAATGCGAGGTATTGACCATGAAAAACTGTCCCAACTGCGGCAATCTGTGCGACGACGCCGTTGCTTTCTGCAACCAGTGCGGCACGCCCCTGAACGGCGGTGCTTACAGAGCGTACGATCCTGCCGACCATACCGCTGAATTTGAAGCCGAGGACATCTCCCAGAACAAGGTTCTGGCCATGCTTCCGTATCTGATGGGCTGGATCGGTATCATCATTGCGCTTCTGGCTGTTGACAATTCCAAGTACGTTGCCTTCCACGTCAAGCAGGCCCTGAAGATCCAGGTCGTAACCATTCTTCTCGGTATCGTGACTGCACTTCTTGTCTGGACCATCATCGTGCCGATCGCAGCCGGCGTTTGCTACATCATTCTGTTCGTCCTGCAGATCATGGCATTCTTCCAGATCTGCTGCGGTAAGGCCAAGGAGCTGCCCATTATCAGAGGCCTCGGCTTCCTAAAATAATAACGATTCGGAAAAGGCCGTTCAAAGGAACGGCCTTTTCTTTTATTTTTCCGAAAGCTCTTGCCGTGGGAGGGAAAATATAGTATAATAAGAAAAAGCGCCGCCGAAAGGCAACGCTTTGGAGCTGGTGATGTGACTCGAACACACGACCTGCTGATTACGAATCAGCTGCACTACCGACTGTGCTACACCAGCAAAGTTCACCTAGATACTATACCATAAACCGACGGTTTTGTCAAGGGGGTACTGCAAAATTTCCCTGCGGCCGTGGGGAAAGGGCACGGATACATGAAACTGACATCGGTAAACGAAGTAAAGGCCATCATGGAGCGCCACGGCCTCCGCTTCAATAAGGGCTACGGTCAAAACTTTCTGATCAACGAGGCGGTTCCTAAGCGGATCGCCGCCGAATGCGGGGCCGAGGCCGATGAGGGGATCCTGGAGATCGGGCCGGGCATCGGAACGCTGACCTGTGAGCTATGCCGTCTGTACAAAAAGGTGGTAGCGGTGGAGATCGACACCTCGCTGATCCCTGCCTTACAGGAAACGACGGCGGAGTTTGATAACCTGACGATCCTGAACGCCGACGTTTTGAAGGTAGATCTGCCGTCGCTGATTGCCAAGGAATTCGACGGTATGAAGGTCACGGTCTGCGCCAATTTGCCGTACTATATCACCACCCCCATTCTGATGGGCCTTTTGGAGTCGGGCTGCCGGTTTGAGAACATCACGGTAATGATCCAAAAGGAGGTGGCCCTTCGCCTCTGTGCCAAGCCGGGGGATGCCGATTACGGCGCCGTGACGGCCTCGGTGGCTCGCTATGGGCAGGTGTCGCGGCTCTTCACCGTGTCGGCCGGCAGCTTTATGCCGGCACCCAAGGTGGATTCGGCGGTCATCCGAATCAAGATCGATGCCGTCCGCCGCTATACCGTCAAGGACGAGCGCATAATGGGGCGTACCATCCGCGGGGCCTTTGCCCAACGGCGCAAGACCCTCGTCAATTCCCTTGCCTCCGAGTTTGGAGAGCTGAATAAGGAAGCCATTGCGGAGGTTGTTATCGCCGCAGGCCTTGCCCCCGACGTGCGGGGAGAAAGGCTGGGGATCCCGCAATTTGCCGCCCTGGCCGACGCCCTGACGGCGGCGTTAGGAAAGTAACCGAAAGGAGAAGAAGGAATGACCAATTTGGAGCGTTTTCAGGAGCTTTACAAGACCCTCATCAAGCGGGAGGGAGCCGACCGCTTTTACGATTATCTCATGAGCACCAGTGACTTTGCCACCGCCCCCGCCAGCACCCGCTTTCACGGTGCCTACGAGGGAGGCCTTTTGGAGCACAGCCTCAACGTTTACGACTGTCTTGCAGACTACCTTAGCCGCACCCGTGTGAAGGACGTCTACGGCATGGAGTATTCTCCCGAATCGATCGCGATCGCCTCGCTGCTTCACGACGTCTGCAAGACCAACTGCTACAAGAAGGGAAGCCGTAACGTAAAGGACGAAAACGGCGTCTGGAAGTCGGTACCGACCTACGAGTTTGACGATAAGCTCCCCTACGGACACGGGGAAAAGAGCGTCTACATCATCTCGGGTTATATGAAGCTGACCCGTGAGGAGGCCTTTGCCATTCGCTATCACATGGGCTTTTCCTCCACCGACGACGCCCGCAACGTCAGCGCCGCCTTTGAGATGTTCCCCCTTGCCTTTGCCCTGTCGGTGGCGGATAGCGAGGCCACCTTCTTTGTGGAAGGGAAGAAGTAAAGAAAGATACCGCCCATGGAAACCGAAGGACCATTCTCTCCCGAGAATGGTCCTTTTTTCGTGGCGGTTATCGGGGTGGCCATACGATGCTTCCGTCTATTATGGTGTAGAGGGCCTTGGCAAACACGTCAAAGGGGCTCTTGTCGTAGATGACAAGATCAGCGTCCTTTCCCACGGCAAGACTGCCAAGACGATGATCCACCCGGCAGATCCGCGCCGCATCGATGGTAATCGCCCGCAGGGCATCCCATTCCCCTAAGCCCTCCTTGGCGGCCAGCGCCGCGCAAAGAGGGAGATGCTGAATGCGGGACACGGGATGGTCGGTGGTGATGGCTACCGTGACACCGGCCTTTCGCAGCACCCCTGCGGTTTTGAAATCCGCTTGACTGACCTCCTTTTTGTTGCGGGAGGCAAGGGAGGGGCCGACGATGGCGGGGAAGCCGCTTGCCGCGATCTCCTCGGCAATGAGATGCCCCTCGGTGCAGTGATCGAGAGTCAAGCCCAAGCCGAACTCCTTGGCGATACGGATGGCGGTAAAAATGTCGTCAGCGCGATGGACGTGGGCCTTGAGGGGGATCTTTCCTTCAAAAAGCTCCCGATAGCATTCCGTGCCAAAGGAGGGCGCCCCGCCCTCCTCCAATGCCTGGCGGGCCAAAAACAGCTCCTCGCGGATGAAGGATGCAACACTCATGCGGGTGGAAGGACTGTTTCCGTTTGCACCGTAATTGGTCATGGGATTTTCACCGAAGGCGATCTTGATGGCGGCGGGGGCTAAGACCACCATGTCGTCAATGCGGCGCCCGACGGTTTTGATGAAGGCGAATTGTCCCCCCACGGGATTCGCGCTTCCCGGGCCGACCATAACGCCGGTAATGCCGGCGGCCAGTGCGTTGTGGAAGGCGCTGTCCATGGGGTTGATCCCGTCGATGGCACGGAGATAGGGGGTGGCGGGGTTGGTGTTTTCGTTGGATTCGTCCACCGAAACGGTGGTCTTTTCCTCGCAGATGCCTAGGTGACTGTGGGCGTCCAAAAAGCCGGGAAAAACAAGCTTGCCTTCGACGTTCAGGCAAGACATACCTTCAGCGGGCTCGATGGTGTCGGCAATTTTTCCAATTTTTCCGTTGGCAATGAGAAGGTCACCCCGTGTGGGACGGTCGGATTCCATGGTGTATAAAAGGCCGTTCTGTATTAAAAGCATCGGTTGTTCCTTTGGTGAGTTTTTTTATCATGTTGTGCGAATAGTCTTTGACACATGGGACGAAACTATTCTCGAAATCCCGCAAAGGAGGTGAAATCATGAACAACCAGAACAACCAGAACAACCGCAACAATCAGAACAACCGCAACAACCAGAACAACCAGAACAATCAGAATAACCAGAACAACCAGAACAATCAGAATAACCAGAATAACCGGAACAATCAGAATAACCAGAATAACCGGAACAATCAGAACAATCAGAACAACCGCAACAACCAGAACCAGAGATAAGAAACGAAAAAAGTCCCCACCGCCTCGGCGGTGGGGACTTTTTTTGAATCAATAAGCGATTTTGTTTTCAATATAGGACTTCAGCTCGCTGATCGGGATGCGAACCTGTTCCATGGTGTCACGGTCGCGAACGGTGACGCAGTTGTCACCCTCCTTCTCGGCGTCACCCACGGTGTCGAAGTCCACGGTGATGCAGAGAGGCGTGCCGATCTCGTCCTCGCGGCGGTAACGCTTGCCGATGGAGCCGGCGTCGTCAAAGTCCACCATGAAGTACTTAGACAGCTCCTCGTGGATCTCCATGGCCTTGCCGCTGAGCTTCTTGGAGAGAGGCAGAACGGCGGCCTTGAAGGGAGCAAGGGCGGGATGGAGGCGGAGAACGGTACGGACGTCATTCTTTTCGGCATCCACGACCTCCTCGTCGTAGGCCTCCACCAGGAAGGCCAGCGTCACGCGGTCAGCGCCGAGGGAGGGCTCGACCACGTAGGGGATGTAATGCTCGTTCTTCTCCTGATCGAAGTAGGTCATATCCTTACCGGAGGTAGTCTGATGAGCGTTTAGGTCGAAGTTGGTGCGGGAGGCAACGCCCCACAGCTCGCCCCAGCCGAAGGGGAAGACGAACTCAAAGTCGGTGGTAGCGTTGGAGTAGTGAGACAGCTCCTCGGGATCGTGGTCGCGGAGGCGGAGATTCTCCTCCTTCATACCCAGGTCAAGGAGCCACTTGTGGCAGAAGTTCTTCCAATAGGCGAACCATTCCAGCTCGGTGCCGGGCTGGCAGAAGAACTCCAGCTCCATCTGCTCGAACTCGCGGGTACGGAAGGTGAAGTTACCGGGGGTGATCTCGTTACGGAAGGACTTACCGACCTGGCAGACACCGAAAGGGAGCTTGCGGCGGGTAGAGCGCTGCACGTTCTGGAAGTTGACGAAGATACCCTGCGCCGTTTCGGGACGGAGATAGACGGTGTTCTTGGCGTCCTCGGTGACACCCTGGAAGGTCTTGAACATCAGGTTGAACTGACGGATGTCGGTCCAGTTGTGCTTACCGCAGGTGGGGCAGGGGATGTTATGCTCCTCCACGAAGGCCTTCATCTCGGCGTGGGAGAGAGCGTCGACGGGCTTGGGGAGAGTGAAGCCGTTCTCGGCGCACCAATCCTCAATGACCTTATCGGCGCGGAAGCGCTCCTTGCACTCCTTACAGTCCATGAGAGGATCGGAGAAGCCCCCCACGTGGCCGGAGGCCACCCAAGTCTGGGGATTCATCAGAATGGCGGCGTCAAGGCCCACGTTGTAGCGGTTTTCCTGTACGAATTTCTTCCACCAGGCCTTCTTGACGTTATTCTTCAGCTCAACGCCGAGAGGACCGTAGTCCCAGGTGTTGGCAAGACCGCCGTAGATCTCGGAGCCGGCGAAGATGAAGCCTCTGCCCTTGCAGAGGGTAACGATTTGCTCCATCGTTTTTTCGGTGTTTTTCATGTTAGTCGTCCTTTCAAGTGGTTAACCCTTGTATTTATACTGTGAGAAGAAATCAATGGCCTTGGGGATGTTGGCGGAGAAGTAAGCGTCCGCTCCCGTTCCGACGGTGGTGCCGGGGTAGGCATAGTCGCGGATGGCCATTTTGTTGTAGGAGAAGATGAGGTCCACGTTGTCGCCCAGATCACCGATGGTGAAGTTGGTTTCAAAGTACTTGGCGTAATCGGCGTAAGCCAGGGCCGCGTTTTCCATCTTGATCTTGGAGAGTGCCACCTTGAAGAGCTCCTTTAGGAAGCTGACAGCACATTTCCTTCTTGAGGCATCGCCGTCCTGGTAGCCGCAGTAGCGGAGCATCTTTACCGCATTTTCGCCGTTCAGCTTTTGGGAGCCGCGGCGGAGATTGATCTCAAGGCCGATGGTTTCGTCAACGTAGTACATATCGGTCTCAACAAAGTAGGTCACGCCCCCCAGGTCGTCGATAAAGGAGGCAAACTTGGACATGGTGACCACAGCGTAGTAGTCAACCGGAATACCGGTCATAGCCATGACCTTGGTGCAGAGGGCGTCAGCGCCCTTCATGGCGTAAAGGTCCTTCAGCTGACAGGAAAGGCCGTCTACCGTGATCCGCGTGATGGCGGGAATGGGGCAGAAGAGGCATTCGCCGGTCTCTTTGTTGACGCGCAGGAGAATAATGGTGGGAGTCTCTACCTGACGGGGCTCAAGAGGGAAGCCGTCGTTGGTAGCGTTTTCGTCCTTGACGTCGTAATCGGAATATACGTCGGGCTGATAGTTACTGCCGATGAGGAGAGCCGTAAAGCTATTGCCTTTGATGTCGATCCAATCCTTGGGAGTGGAATCCGGCTCGGTATCCGAGGCGGCACCCATGTCGTCCCCGCCGGTTTCACCGCCGGGATTCTTCTCGCTGCCCAGCTCAAAGGCCGAGGTGGTGAACTGGACCAAGCCGTAGGCGATGAGGCCGAAGATCAGGATCGACAGGAAAAAGGTGATGACAAAGTTTCTGACTGCGGTCAAAGCATCACACAACCTTTCTTTCGATGTAGGTCATAAAAAACCATGTTATATTATACTATATCGGGGATGATTTTTCAAGACCAAAATGTGAAATTTCTTTTGCAAAGGAGGATATTTCCCCAGGCGGTTCATTGAGGAGGCGTTTTTTTGCGTTGTTTACCGATTTTTCTTTCCGATTCTCTTGAATAACCGTCGCAACTGTGTTATAATGATACAATAATCCCCGTAATATGTTAAAGAAGGAATTCTCGATGAAATACCTGGTTTTGATCCCCGACGGAGCCGCCGATTATCCCATTCCCGAGCTTGGCGGTATGACCCCCTTTGAGGCCGCTGAAAAGCCAACGCTGGATGCCCTGGCTCGGGAGGCCGAGGTGGGAACCGTCTCCAACGTCCCCGCCCATATGGTGCCGGAAAGCGATACCGCCAATCTCGCTATTCTCTCCTACGATCCCACTGTCTACTCCAAGGGACGCTCGCCCCTTGAGGCCATGTCCATGGGTCTGACCATGAAAGAGGGCGACATCGCCTTCCGCTGCAACGTAGTCACGGTGTCGGAGGACGGCGACTGCTACGAGGACAAGATCATGCTGGATCATAGCGCCGACGAGATCACCACCGCCGAGGCCGCCGAGCTGGTCAAGGCTCTTGAGGAGGCCTTTGGTACCGATAGCCGTACCTTCTATCCCGGTGTCAGCTATCGTCACTGCATGATCTGGAACGACCCTCCCGCCTATACCGATTTTGAACGTCCCCATGACCATTTGGGCCATGGCGTCCGCGATATCATGCCTCCCGAGCCCTACGCCACGCTGGTGAGAAAGAGCTACGAGGTGCTGAACCACCATCCCATAAACGAGGCAAGACGGGCAAGAGGCCTCCGTCCCGCCAACTCCATCTGGCTTTGGAGCCCCGGCGCCAAGCCGGCCCTTTCCTCCTTCAAGGAGAAGTGGGGCCTCGATGCTACCGTTATCTCGGCCGTCGATCTCATCAAGGGCATCGGCATCTGCGCCGAAATGGAATCGGTGGACGTAGAAGGTGCTACCGGTAACTACAAGACCAATTACAAGGGTAAGGCCGATGCCGCCATCGATGCCTTCCGCCGTGGCAAGGACCTGGTCTACGTCCATGTGGAGGCTCCTGACGAGTGCGGCCACCGTGCCGAGCTTGAGAATAAGGTGCTTTCCATCGGCCTCATCAGTGAGAAGATCCTGAAGCCGGTGACTGAGTACCTGGCCGCAAGCGGCGAGCCCTACGCCGTCATGCTTCTCCCCGATCATCCCACCCCCATCTGCCGCCGTACCCATACGCTGGATGCGGTGCCCTATCTCATTTGGCGCTCCGACCGTAAGGCAGATGGCGTCGAGTGCTTCTGCGAAAAGACCGCCGCCGCAAAGGAGCAGTACCTACCCAGCGGCTATCGGCTGATGGACAAGCTGATCCGCGGCTGAAATAATTTGAACGAAAGACGGTGTCAACATGGATCACATGGAACAACGGGAACCGAAGAAAGACGAGGATCTCCAAGCCGAGACGTCTGAGGACACGTCGGTAACCCCCGAAGAGAAAAAAACGCCGAAAAAGCAGGGCCTCCTTGCCGATCTGTACGATTGGCTTGAGGTGCTTGCCGTTTCGGTTGCCGCCGTGTTTATTCTTTTTGCCTTCGTATTGCGAGTGGCAGAGGTGGACGGCACGTCCATGACCAATACCCTGCAGGACGGCGAAAAGCTTCTGGTGCAGGAGCTTTTCTATACTCCCAAGCAAGGGGACATCGTGGTTTGCCAAAGCGAGTTTTTCGGCTTTGATAAGCCGCTCGTCAAGCGTGTCATCGCTACCGAGGGGCAGACGGTTTCCATTGATGAGGAAACCTGGACGGTAACCGTCGACGGCGTAGCGCTGAAGGAAGATTATGTCCGTTATATGAAAGGACAAAATATGAAGGGCTGGTCCTACGGCGAGTCCTATACCGTTCCCGAGGGAATGGTGTTCGTTATGGGGGATAACCGCAACGGCTCGTGGGACAGCCGCGATTCCCGCATCGGTCCCATCGACGAGCGATATATCGTGGGGAAGGTGATCCTCCGCTTTGCCCCCCTGGATCACTTCGGGCCTGTCAAGTAAAGGGAGGAAAAGGTTCGGTGATCTTACCGAACCTTTGTTTTCAGTTTTACGATTCAGAAGGAGTACCTTATGCCGTCAGACATCATTCAATGGTTCCCGGGCCATATGGCGAAAACCCGCCGCATGATGAAGGAAATGCTGCCGCAGGTGGACGCGGTCATCGAGATCCTCGACGCCCGTATCCCGGTCAGCTCCAAGAACCCCGAGCTGTATAAGATCGTTGGCAATAAGCCGGTGCTGACGCTTTTCAGTAAGTCGGCCCTGGCCGATCCCAACGCCACCGCCCGCTGGAAGGCACAGTACGAAAAGGAAGGGAAGCATTGCCTCTTCATCGACAGCGCCAGCGGCGCCGGCATTTCCCAAATTCCCGACGAGATCCGCAAGCTGCTCGCTGCCAAGATCGAGCGCTTTGAGAGCAAGGGCATGATCGGCCGTCCTCTTCGCGTCATGATCGCGGGGATCCCCAACGTGGGAAAATCCTCCCTCATCAACCGTCTTGCCGGCGGCAAGCGCACCAAGGTGGAGGACCGCCCCGGCGTTACGCGGGATAAGCAGTGGATCACCACCAAGTACGGTCTTGAGCTCCTTGATACCCCCGGCGTTCTCTGGCCGAAATTCGAGGATCAGACGGTGGGGGAAAACCTTGCCGTCACCGGCGCCATCCGCGACGAGATCCTGGATGCCGAGCGCATGGCCGTCATTCTCTGCGGCCGTCTCCGCCGTAAGTATCCCGACCTTCTCTCTGCCCGCTATAAGCTGGGCGATATGGCGCAGTACGATGACCTCATCGACTACGACCTCTTTGAGCTGATCGGCCGCAAGCGCGGCTTTCTGGTTTCGGGGGGCGAGGTAAACACCGAGCGCACCGCCGTCATGCTCCTGGACGAGTTCCGCGGCGGCAAGATCGGGAGAATTACGCTGGAAGAACCGTGAGGAATGGCGCCAAGGGGCGCTGCCCCTTGGAACCCCGGTAAGGGGGCTTTTTGGAAAAAGCCCCTCTTGGCTCCTCAAAAACCTTTAACGGCCGAAAACGGCAGGGTTTTTGATCGTGGCGTGTTTGCTTTCTAAGCCGCCAAAGTAGGCGACGCCGCACGAGGCTGGCCCGAGAAGGCTCGCCTTTTGGCGGCGCAAATTCCGTAAAGCGCCGTTTTGCAGAGCGGCTTCCCCCTACACCCGCCCGAAACGGAGTTTCGGGCAATCCAAAGTTCTTGAAAGGGGTATGGGGAAAACTTCTTACAAGAAGTTTTCCCCAAATATATATGGATTTTTCATTTGAAAACGAACTGTTCGAGCAGGGGTATGCCGTCGTCTGCGGTACCGACGAGGCGGGACGCGGTCCTCTTGCGGGATCGGTCTACGCGGCGGCGGTCATTTTGCCGAGGGACTGCATCATCGAGGGGCTGAACGACTCTAAAAAGCTCACCGAAAAGAAGCGGGAGAAGCTCTTTGACGTGATCAGGGAAAAGGCGGTCAGCTATGGGATCGCCGAGGCCACTGCCAAGGAGATCGACGAGCTGAACATCCTGAACGCAGCGCTTCTTGCCATGCGGCGGGCCATTGCTATGCTGGATCCTCAGCCGGACTTCGTGCTGGTGGACGGCAATCAGACCAGAGGCTTTACGCTGCCTGCCCGCGCGATCGTGAAGGGCGACGCCCTCTCCCCCAGCATTGCGGCGGCCTCTGTGCTGGCCAAGGTCAGCCGTGACCGTTCCTGCCTTGAGCTGGATCGTCTCTATCCCGAGTACGGCTTTGCCAAGCACAAGGGCTACCCCACCAAGGAGCACTACGAGGCTATCCGTCTCCATGGAATCACGCCGGAGCATCGGCGGTCCTTTACCCTTTACAAATGAGGAAAACGTGATGAAAACGACCTTACAAAGCAAGAAGCTGTTTGTGTTTGATATGGACGGCACCATCTACCTCGGCGGCAAGGTATTCCCCTTTGCGGTGACCTTTATCAACCGTCTGCGAGAGAACGGCTATCGGGTGCTGTTTTTCACCAACAATGCCTCTCATCATCCGGATTTCTACTACGATAAGCTGACCTCCATGGGATTTTCTCCCAAGCGGGAGGAGATCCTCACGGCAGGGGACGTGACCATCGCCTTCTTGAAGCGCCACCGTACAGGGAAGCCCTGTTATCTTGTAGGAACTCCCGAGCTGACCGAACAGTTTGAGAAGGAGGGTGTTTCCCTCTGTGAGGATGCCCCCATCGTGGTCACCAGCTTTGACACCACGCTGACCTATGAGAAGCTGGATACCGCCTGCCGCTTGATACGGAACGGCGCCGAGTACCTTTCCACCCACCCTGACTTTAACTGCCCCACCGAGGACGGCTTTATCCCCGACAGCGGCGCCATCGCCGCCTTCGTGACCGCCTCCACCGGCGTGACGCCAACCTACTTTGGCAAGCCCTACCGGACGGCGGTGGAGATGATGTGCGAGATCACGGGGGTAGCCCTGTCCGATATCTGCATCTTTGGCGACCGTCTCTATACCGACATTGCCCTCGGCAGGCGAAACGGCGTGACGGCGGTTTTGGTGCTGACAGGCGAGACGACCCGTGAGGACGTGGAAAAGGCAGAGCCCGCCGACCGCCCCGACTTTACGGTCTCCTCTCTTGAGAAGGTTGATCGCGTCCTGTTTTCCAAGACAGCGGGATGCTGAATGCTGCGTCGTCCGATTTATCCGCGAAAAAATGCCAACGGCTGAAAGCCGTTGGCATTTTTGCTTTTTCGGGAATGTCAATCGCAGCAGAGGTCCTGTTTCTCGGGGGAAGGTGCCTCGGGTGCGGGCTGAGTGACGTCGCCGAGGCCGGTGGTCTCGGAGAAGAGGACGTTGGCCTTGGTCATGTTGACGGCGTCGGTGGGAACGATGATCTTGGCAGCACGGCCGTTGGACATGGAGACCAGGGCCTCGTATTTTTTCAGCTCCAGGATCGCCTCGTCGGCACCGGCTTCCTTCAGAGCCTTGAGACCGTCGGCCTCTGCCTTCTTGGCCAGGAAAATGGCGCGGGCCTCACCCTCTGCGCGGGCGATGCGGGCGTCTCTCTCACCCTCTGCGGCCAGGATCATGGCCTGCTTGTCACCCTCAGCACGGGTGATGACGGCGGCACGGTGGCCTTCTGCCTCAAGCAGCGTTTCGCGGCGGTCACGCTCGGCCTTCATCTGCTTTTCCATGGCGTTCTGAATTTCGGCAGGGGGAATGATATTCTTCAGCTCCACGCGATGGACCTTGATGCCCCACTTGTCGGTGGCCTCGTCAAGGATGGCGGTCATTTTGCCGTTGATGGTGTCGCGGGAGGTGAGGGTATCGTCCAGCTCCAGCTCACCCACCAGATTACGGAGGGTGGTGGCGGCCAGATTGGCAAGAGCCGAGATGGGATTGACAGCGCCGTAGGCATAGAGCTTGGCGTCGTAAATGGCGTAGTAGATCACGGTATCGATCTGCATGGTGACGTTATCCTTGGTGATCACGGGCTGCGGGGGCGAGTCGAGTACCTGCTCCTTCAAGGTCACTTTTTTGGCGATGACCTGAATCACGGGCCACTTCCAATGGATGCCCGCTGACCAGGTCTTCTGGTACTTACCGAGAAATTCGATAACGAACTCGGTGGCCTGAGGAACGATCTTGATTCCGATGAACAAGAAAAAGAGAACAACGACGGCGGCAATGATATAGGGCATGGTTGGGCCTCCTTTATGTATTCTGTTTTCATTATACTATAAACAGAAAAACTTGTAAAGAGGGAAGACGTATTTTTCAGCGCCAAAATGCACCATCCCCCGCCGAGGCGGGGGATGGGAATGGAGGGAATTATTTATCCTGGTCAGCGGAGCTGTCGACCGAGGTGGATTCGGAATAGTCCAGCATGGTCATGGGATCGACCAGCTTGCCGTCCAGTTCCAGCTCGAAATGCAGATGGGGCTCATCGGCAATTTCGATGATGGCGCTTTCTCCCACAAGACCGATCTTCTGTCCGGCGTAGACGGTAGCCCCCACGGTGATGCCGTCAGCGGGCTCCTCCGCCAGATTCTGATAATAGGAGAGGAGGCCGTCGCCGTGATCGATGACCACGGTATGCCCCATGAAAGGATCGTACCCGACGGTTTTCACCGTACCGTAGGCACAGGCGAGGACCTCGGCGTTCATTTCGCACTCAATGTCGACACCCCGGTGAACGCGGTAATCGTTCATGGTGACCGAGAAAACGGCGTTGACCATATCGTGGCGCTTGACGATCAGACCGCTGACCGGCATGGAGACCTTCAGCTTGGTCCAGTCCTTGGCGGGAGGCGTGACGGTAGGCTGGGAGTCGGTATCGTCACCGACGGGCTCGTCGTCGGGGGTTCCGCCTACCGGCTCATCGTCGGTGACGGGATTGTCGCCGGGCTTGACGGGGGTGGTATCCGAAATGCCATCGGTGTCGGCGGGAAGATCGGTGCCGTCGAGAGGAGCGTTAGGGGAGTTGGCTTCACGGGAGCTTCCGAAGAAGGTATACATCGTAACGCAGAGAATGGTGACGGCCATCAGCGTGAGGGCAATGTATACGATGCGTCCCACGAGAGTTCGTTTTTGGCTGTAATTCATGAGGGATTCCTTTCCTTTGAGAAATATTGGGGTTCGCATGTAGTTTTGCCTGCAAACGGCGTTCGTATTCGTCTTTTCTTGTTTTTATGGGAAGAATCGTTAGACGGTCGCAAAAATAAAAATCACCCGATTTCCGTCAGACGGAAATTGGGTGATTGCTGTTAAGATAGAACGGAAATACGGATCGCCGCGGCAATCTTGGCGACCTTCTCCGGCCTCGGCGGATTGGTACCCGGCTCAAGACAAGCGGCGGTGCCGAAGGCACAGGCGCGGGTGAGACAAGCCGTGCCGTCAAGTCCCTCTGCGTAGGCAGAGAGAAAGCCGGCCAGGGTGCTGTCCCCGGCGCCGATGGTGGAGAGAGGGGTGATGGGCGGTACCTCGATGCGGTACCGACCGAGCTCACCGCAGTAGATGGCGCCGTCACCACCCAAAGAAACCAGCACGTGAGCAATGCCGTCCCGATGCAGACGCCCGGCGGCATCAAGGACCGCCTCGGGAGTCGGACAGGGCTGACCGATCAGCGCCTCGATCTCCTCGGCATTGGGCTTAATGAGCCAGGGCTTCAGTTCCAGGATCTCCTTCGCTCCGAAGGTCTGGGAATCCAGCGCGACGTACGGCGTGATGGCCATCAGCTCACGGAGAAAGGCCATACAGTCCGCCACCGTCAGACCGCAGGGGAACTTGCCGGAGCAAACGACGGCGGTATCGGCGTCGATTCGGCTTTTTATATCGTCAAGGATGGTGTCCAGTGTTTCCCTTGTGGTAGAAAAGGTGTTGACGCAGACCCGTGTCTCGGGAATCCCGTCGCTGAGAAACGTCAGGTTTTCCCGCATTCGCCCTTCGGTATCATAGCAAAGGGTATCGATCCCCTCGGCGCGGAGGGCGGCCTCAAAGGCCTGACAGTTTTCCTTGCCCAGAAGCAGAAGGGCGGTGCTGTCGTAGCCGTTTTGCTTGAGGGCACGGGAGACGTTGACGGCCTTACCGCCCGGAAAGATCTCCACCCGTGAGGCGAGGTTCTCCCGATAGGGCTTGAAGGCGGGGATATGATAAAAGACGTCGTAAACGGGATTCAGAGTAACCGTCAAAAGTTTCATATCACACCTTCAAGGAATCGGATACCTTTTGCACCACCGACAGATTGTAGAGAGAGACGTTGGCGGGGGAGGGAAGACCGATGGTGCTGCCACCGGTGATAAGCTTAAAGATGACACAGGCGGCAAGATAGCTGCCCGAGGTGGAGGGGTGATAATGGTCGTTACGGTTGATGAGATGGGTAATGTGGTCGGATTTGGCCACGTAGGAGAACAGCTCGCCAATGGGGGCGACAGTTGCACCCGTGGCCTCAGCGGCAGCACGGTAGGCCTCGGTCAACCGATCGGTCATCTCCTCGTAGGTCATACCGGTGTCGGCCAGCTTGTCCGAGCCCTCCTCGTAGGCCCAGGTCTGGAACAGGATGACCTTGGCGTTAATTTGGGAAATGATCCCGCAAAGCTTTTTGACCGCCTCAAGAAAGGCCTCGGGCTCCCGACAGGGAAGGAGACTCTGCTCTTGCAGAACGACGTAATCCCATTCGTAGGACACGATCTTACTGATGGCAAGACGCCCCACCTCGGTATCCTCGTCGGCATATTGTGCCAGGGAATAGCCACCGTAGGCAAGAGACTCCACCCTGGCGTCGGGACTGACGGTTTTGATCATATTCAAAAAGGTATAGGGCATATCGTTAAAATAGGTAAAGCTGTTACCGATAAATAGTACCTGCACGGGGACCTCCTCTGTCAACGGTTCGGGATACTTGTCGAATCTGCTCAAAAAACTTGGTGATTCCATAGAAGAAAATGGAAATTATTGTTAAGTTACATGATAACACATTCCCCGAGAAATGTCAACCTTTTTCACAAAAAAGCCGCATAGCAAAAAAGAACGGTCTGCCATGGCAGACCGTTCTTTTTTTTTTGTGTAAAAGTAGGAATCAGTTCTCGTAAACGCTGACACGCTTCTTATCGCGGGTCATGTGCTCAAAACGAACCGTACCGTTGGTGAGGGCGAAGAGGGTATCGTCCTTACCGCGGCCCACGTTCTTACCGGGATGGATGTGAGTGCCGCGCTGTCTGACAAGAATATTGCCGGCGAGGACGCTCTGGCCATCGGCGCGCTTGACACCGAGTCTTTTGGACTCACTGTCGCGGCCGTTCTTGGTGGAACCTACGCCCTTTTTATGGGCGAAAAACTGTAAACCGAGCTTAAGCATTGTTTCTTACCTCCATAAATCGTTAGGTTAACGTCGGGGAGCTTACTCCTCGACCTCGCTGACGTCGAGATAATCCTCGTAATCCTCCAGCATGTCCACCAGCTGCAGGAAATACGCCTGAATCAGACCGGAGATGGCATACTGTTTACTTCCATCGCTTTGGTAATCGGGCAGGGCACCGAAGGCTCTGACCTCCACGTCGGCGGTGTCTTCGTCGATGGAATATTCAACGTCGGACGCGTAAGAGACCTCAATGGCGTTGATGACCAGCATGGTCATAGCCGACACTGCCGCGCAGACAATGTCTTTTCCGGCGTCGTCAAACTCGGCATGGCCGGTTTCACGGAAGCCGTAATAAACGCCGTCTCTCTTAAAGAATGTGATCTTGACCATTGTTTCAGGCAAAGACGGGAGAATTAACCGTTGATCGAGACGATCTGCACCTTGGTGTAGGGCTGTCTGTGACCGATCTTCTTCTTCTCGTT
>SVSM01000024.1 GCA_015064295.1 Oscillospiraceae bacterium
ACCCCATGAATCCCCGATTTTACTGTAAAGGAGCCCCCATATGCCGACTCAAAATACACAAAAGATCCGCAGCAAGCGCCACGGTCTCTACCTTCGGGTGGCCAAAGGGCATTTCGCCACCAGCCATAGCCACATCAATTACTACATTGACGTGACCAAACAAAAGACCCGCCTCTCCGAGGCCCAGGCCATCGCCCGCGAATTGGTCTCCTATTATCACGCCGACACCATAGTGGATACCGTCCTCTGTCTGGACGGCACCCAGGTCATCGGCACCTGTCTTGCCCAGGAGCTGACGAGCGGTGCCTTCCACAGCATCAACTCCCAGCAAACCATCAGCGTGGTCACCCCCGAGCATACCGCGGGAAGCCAGCTGCTCTTCCGCGACAGCATCACCCCCATGATCACCGATAAGCACGTGCTGATCCTGGCGGCCTCCGTCACCACCGGCTTCACCGCCCGCGCGGCCGTCGAAGCCATTCGGTATTACGGCGGACAGGTGGCCGGCATCGCCGCCATCTTTGCTACTACCGACACCTGCATGGATTACCCCGTCAAATCGGTCTTTGATCCCAACGACCTGCAGGACTACCAGACCTACGGCTCTCACGAGTGTCCTATCTGCCAAAGCGGCCGTCGGATCGACGCGCTGGTCAATAGCTTCGGCTACTCCAAGCTGTAATTTCCTAAAAAATGCTTCCTGTGAGCGCGGGGGCACAAGGGTGTTTTGAACACCCGATCAGTCAACGGATGGACGAGTGCAAAGAAAAGCCATGGTATTGGTATTCGTGTGGAGAACGTTATGACAGAAGCAGATAGAAAAAGAGCCGCAAAGGCTTTTGCGGAATATTGGAAAGACCGCGGTGACGAAAAGAGCGACAGCCAGTCCTTTTGGCTTTCCCTCGCCCGTGACGTGTTAGGCGTTGCGGAACCCGAAAAGTTTATCTTGTTTGAGGAGCGTGTAAAGCTGGATCATACCAGCTTTATCGACGGTCATATTCCCTCAACACACGTGCTCATTGAGCAGAAAAAGAAGGGACTCAATTTGCGTAGCCCTATCCGTCAATCGGACGGAACGCTGCTCAATCCCTTTCAGCAGGCACAGAGATACTCGGCGGCGCTTCCCTATTCACAGCGTCCCCGCTGGATCATCACCTGTAATTTTGAGGAGTTCCTTATTTACGATATGGAGAAGCCTACCGGCGAGCCGGAAAGCATTTTGCTAAGGGATCTCGGCAAGGAGTATTATCGTCTGCAATTCCTTGTGGAAGAAAAGAGCGAGCTCCTGCACCATGAGGAACAGATCTCCATCAAAGCCGGTGAGCTTGTAGGCAAACTGTACGATGCTATACTCAAGCAGTACCTTCAGCCCGACAGCGAGGAAACTCTGCGCAGCTTGAATATGCTTTGTGTCCGTCTTGTATTTTGCCTTTATGCAGAGGACGCAGGTATTTTCGGCGGTCATCTCAAATTCCACAACTACGTAAAGAGCTTTCCTGTCAAGGACGTGCGTCGTGCGCTCATTGACCTTTTCCGTGTGCTCGATACCAAAACCGAGGAGCGTGATCCGTATATGGATGACGCTTTGGCGGCGTTCCCTTACGTAAACGGCGGCTTGTTTGCTGACGAAAATATTGAAATCCCCAATATGACGCAGGACATCGTTGATTTGCTCCTGCACAATGCAAGTGAAGATTTCGACTGGTCGCAGATCAGCCCCACCATCTTTGGTGCCGTATTTGAGTCCACCTTGAACCCCGAAACCCGTCGCAGCGGTGGTATGCACTATACCTCTATTGAGAATATCCATAAGGTTATTGACCCGCTGTTCCTGGATGAACTCCGCGAGGAGCTTGCAGAAATTAAGGCACTGAAAGTTCCTAAAATTCGCAACGATAAAGCAGAAGCATTCCGTGAAAAGCTGTCTAAGCTGACCTTCTTTGACCCCGCTTGTGGTTCCGGCAACTTCTTAACCGAAACCTATATTTCTCTGCGCCGTTTGGAAAACGAAGCACTTGAAATTATAAACGAAGGACAGATAATGCTCGGCTTTGACGGTATTATCAAGGTGTCCATCGGTCAATTCTACGGCATTGAGATCAACGACTTTGCCGTAACCGTTGCGAAAACTGCCCTTTGGATTGCAGAAAGCCAGATGCTCAAGGAAACCGAGGACATCGTAAATATGTCCCTCGATTTCCTCCCGCTGAAATCCTATGCCAACATCGTAGAAGGCAACGCCCTCCGCATCGATTGGGAAGCTGTCGTGCCGAAGGACAAGCTGAATTACATTATGGGTAATCCTCCATTTGTGGGATACAAACTGCAAACCCCTGAACAAAAGAATGACCTAACACCGTTATACAAAGACACAAAGAATATTGACTATGTTGCAGGTTGGTATTATAAGGCATCCAAAATAATGTTTGGAACATCCGTCAAAACTGCTTTTGTTTCTACCAATTCCATTACCCAAGGAGAACAAGTATCCTCTGTTTGGAAACCTCTTTATAGCCAATTTAACATTCACATTGATTTTGCTCACCGCACATTCCGCTGGGATAGTGAGGCAAGCATTAAAGCACACGTTCATTGTGTAATCATAGGATTCAGTAGTTGCCATAATAGCAATGCGAAAATCATCTATTCTTCCGAAAGGCCACAAATTGTCGATAACATAAATGCCTACTTAATGAATGCTGACGATTTGTTCATTGAAAAGAGAACGAAGCCTATTTGTGAATGTGATTTAATGGTTTATGGCAGCGAACCAAGAGAAGGTGGATATCTATTACTTACAGCAGAGGAACGCACAACATTGTTGCTTGAAACTCCCGAGGCAGAGCAATATGTCAAACGTTTTGTCAGCGCAGAGGACTACATAAACAGTAAAATCAGATATTGTTTATGGTTGGAAAATGCAGATGTCAGAGTTATAAGAAAATCCAAGTTTATCATGGATCGTCTAAAAAAATGCAGCGAATTCCGTGAACAGTCAAAGCAAAAGCAAGCACATGATGCAGCAAAAACGCCCTCGTTGTTTGCAAGCCCTCGCCAACCGATAACAGAGTATTTACTTATTCCGGTAGTTTCCTCTGAAAACAGAAAATACATTCCTATTGGATATGTTTGTAAAGATATTATTGCAAGTAATGCTTGTTTTACGATTTCTAACGCCACATTGTATACATTTGGCATAATGATGTCAAATGTGCATATGGCGTGGACTAGAGCGGTATGCGGTCGATTAAAGAGTGATTACCGTTATTCCAATACTGTGGTTTACAACAACTTCCCTTGGCCTACCCCCACCGCCGAGCAGAAAAAGAAGATAGAGGAAACGGCACAAGCCATCCTTGACGCCCGTGCTCTCTATCCCGATTGTTCTCTTGCCGACCTCTACGATGAGATAGCTATGCCACCCGAACTCCGTAAGGCGCACCAAGCCAACGACCGTGCCGTCATGCAGGCTTACGGCTTTGACGTGAAAACGATGACCGAAAGCTCCTGCGTGGCAGAGCTTATGAAGATGTATCAGAAATTGGTGGGCGGTTGATCGAAAGATAGAAACATACCCCCAACCGACCAAAATAAGGACGGACAGCAAAAGCTGTCCGTCCTTTTCTCGGCCACCGCCTGACGCCGAAGCATCCTTATGAGAAACGGCGTAAGGGAAGCTCTTTTATCAAACGGTTCCGGTCACCGTCAGAACGCCGATGCCGGGGGTTACCACGTACTGCCCCTCGTCGTTCTGAACGAAGGTGGCGGCGGGAACCGTCAGCCGTCCCTCTACCGTCCGGAAGAGTCCGGTGGCTTCGTCATAGGTGTAGTCGTCGGGCTCGGTGAGGGCTTCGCCGTTATAGGTCACGCTCACAAGATCCAGGATAGGATCGAACACGTCGGTCACCACCAGATTATCCTCCGCCGTGGCAGGGGAATTGCCGCTATTCTGAATCACAAAGGTATAGGTTACCTGTCCGTTGCCCACCACCGTATCGGGGCTGATAGCCTTGCTGATGGTCAGCATCGGCTCGGAGGTTGCCGCGATGGTCTCGGTGGCCGTCACGGGGGTGTTCAGACCGCCACCGGTAACGGTAACGGTATTTGCGATTTCACCGTCCTCCGCCGGAGAGGCAAAGCCGTTGGCCGTTGCCGCATAGATCAGCATGGCGTTGCCGTTTGCGGGAACCGTGATCGGTGCAAAAGCAAGGGGCTCCCGATCCGTCACGACGGGATCCCCTTGCAAAACGCCGTTCAGATAGTATTGGGCGGAGCCCTCCACATAGGTCAGCGGGACGGCCTGCCCGTCGCCCAAAGGATACGCCCCAAGATCGTCGGTCACCGTCAAGCCCGTGTAAGGCAGGGGCCCTGCATTGACAAGACTCACCACATAGGTCACCGCGTCGCCGGGACGGTAGCTGTCGGGAACTGCCGTTTTGGTAACGGACAGTACCTCAAGCAGCTCTCCCGTCACGATATTGGAGCTGGTTACGTTATTGTTATAGGTTAAGGTTGCTTGATTGAAAAAGGTTGCCATTCTGTTAAGACCTCCTGTTTTTTCGGGAGCGTAAGCTCCCTACCGTCAGTATATGCTCACCCCTCCCCGCGGTGAAAAAAGAGCGTTGCCCGGAGGCAACGCTCTTTTTTCAGTAGACACAAGCCGATGAGGCGGCGTCCTGTTATTTCGTTCCGGTAGAGCCGAAGCCGCCGGCGCCCCGCGCCGTCTCGTCCAGCTCCTCAGCCACCACGTACTGTGCGGCGATCACCGGCAGGATCATCAGCTGTCCGATCCGTTCGCCGTTTTCGATCACCTGGGGCTTGTCGTCGTTGTTGATCAGCGCCACGAAGAGCTCGCCCCGATAGTCGCTGTCAATGACGCCGATACCGTTGGCAAGGCCCAGGCCGCGCTTTAAGGCAAGGCCGCTGCGGGCACAGACCACCGCCACGGCAGAGGCATCGGGGAGCGCGATGGCGATTCCCGTGGGAATCGGCTTCCGCTCGCCGGGCTGCAGAGTAACCGGCTCCTCCAGTAGCGCGTAGAGGTCACAGGCCGCCGCCCCTGCGGTGGCAAGATGGGGAAGGCGAGCACCTTCACGCAGCATTTTGACTTGAATTTGCATAGAGAACGTCGTGGATGAAAACTTCTTAAAAGAAGTTTTCCCCACACCCCTTTCAAGAACTTTGGTATGCCGAAAACGCCGTTTTCGGCGGAGTAGGATAATAATATTCGCTTTGCAAAAAACCTTCGCCTAAAATCCGCTTCGCCCAAAACGCAGTTTTTGGCTGGATGGGCGAGGAAGAGACGCGGGGAAACTTCCCAGCAAGAAGCTTTCCCCCGCACCCTTGGGGAACTTTCGTTTGCCGAAAACTTCGTTTTCGGCCATTCAAAGTTTTGGGGGTTCCAAGGGGGATTTTTCCAAAAATCCCCCTTTGGTGGGGTCAAGGGGCAACGCCCCTTGGATCACACGGGGGCAAGGGGCACCGCCCCTTGCCGTCCCCCTACTTAATCCGCTTGATCGGTTCCTTTTCCTTGGCGGGAAGCTTGTGGGCGTAGGCGTAGATTACGCGCATCACCTCGCCGCGGCTTTCGGTGGTAAAGAGGAAATGGCGATCCTCGATCCCGGCGCCGTCCAGGCGGTCGGGCTGATCGGCCATATAGATGGGCACACTGTTCAGAAGCAGATCGCGCCCCTCCTCCTTCAGAACCGGGAAGGTCACCCCTCGTGTATCCCGCAGGGCGGGCTTTCCGATGGGACGCTCAAGGAGCATCAGCGGCAGACGTCCGTAGACGATCGCACCCTTTCGGACGCCTTCGGGGAGAGTGATGTCGCGGATCTGCGGCAGGATCAGCTCACAGGAGAGGATCAAACCGGCAAGCTCGGCCTCACGGCTCCAAAAGCCGCCGGTGAAGGTATTAAAGGTATTGAGGCGGTGACTGCCGTGGGGAACGAGGTCGAACTCCTTCGCTAAGGCGAGGTGCCCGATATTGCTCACCATCAGGTGCTTGGCCCCCCGCTTGGCGGCCTGTTCCAGCCGGCGGCGGACCTCGTCCATGCGGTCATCAAAGATGACGGGGGGCAAAACCACACCGTCTGCCACCGATTCGTAGGCCGAAAGAGGCAGAAAAACGTGGGTGAACCCGTGGCTGTCGGGAATCTGATTTGCCCCGTGGAAGGAGGCGGTCAGGATGGCCTTGGCAGGCTTCCGCTTGGGTGGGAAGGGGAGCTTGTCGGGTAGCGGAAGGGGACTCCGTCCCGTAGGCGTCTCCTCGGCAGGAGCTGCCGTGGGCTTGACGCCGCGATAGCCGACGGCACGGCTGTCAGCGATGTCCCGTTCGCTCCGTACCCCCAGCATATGCCGCCCTAGGTTTTCGGTAAAATAGCCGTCGGTAAAGCCGCTGCGGGAAAAGAGTCGCTGAAGCTCGGTCAGCTCCTTCTCGGTGGCGGCTCGTCTTTCGTCCAAGAGACGGCGGTAGATCTTGGTCACACCGTAGACGTAGGCGGGACTTTTCATACGCCCCTCGATCTTCAGGGACGCCACCCCCGCCTCGATCAGGGCGGGGATATGAGAGGCCAGGCACATATCCTTCATAGACAGAGGATATTCCCCGTTGTAGCTCATACGGCAGGGCTGGGCGCACTCACCGCGGTTACCGCTTCGGCCGCCCAGCATGGCACTCATAAGACACTGCCCCGAGCAGCTGACGCAGATAGCGCCGTGAACGAACAGCTCGATCTCGGCACGGGACGTGCAAAGAGTGTGAACATTGGCCTCCGACAGCTCCCTTGCTCCCACCACGCGGGAAAAGCCGAGATCGTAGAGCGTCTCGGCGGCGGCCAGATTATGGGCCGTCATCTGGGTGCTGGCGTGGAGCTCCAGGTCCGGCAGGTGCTCCCGGATCAGCGAGATCAGCCCCGGGTCGGTGATGATCAGGGCGTCGATACCCGCCTCACGAAGAAAGGCGGCGTGCTCCAGCGCAGTCTTCATCTCACGGTCATAGATCTGGGTATTGAGAGTAGCGTAGGCCTTCACCCCCGCCCCGTGGCAGCGGGCCACCGCCGCCTTGATCTCGGCGCGGCCGAAATTCTTGGCGTTCATGCGGGCGTTGAAGACGGTACCGCCGAAGTAGACGGCGTCAGCACCCGCCTCAATGGCGGCCTCCAGAGCCTCCGGTGAGCCGCAGGGGGCAAGAAGCTCGGGAAGCTTGCGGTCAGTTGATGCCATACTTGGTCTTCAGCTCTTCCAGCTCCGCCTTCAGCTTGACCGTCGCATCCAGATAATCCATAGCGCAGAGCGTCAGCGCCTCGATCTTGGTGCAGCGGTTCTTCACGATCACCATGTCCATGACACGGCGATCCAGAATCTGTGCCAGATTCTTTACGTATTCCTCGTTCTCCTCGGAGATCAGCACCATTTCGGTGCCGGCAATGGATACTTCGTAACGTTCTTTCATGATCATGCTCCCTTTTCTTAAAAATATGAGAGTGCCCGATTCGGTCAAAACCTATTGAAATCCGACCGGATCTGTTATATAATACTATTATACTACTTTTTTCGGGGTAAGGAAATAGGAAAACGAAAATTTCCCGCAAAAATCGATGATTTCCGTCAAAAAACGCCCCAAACGGAGGATTTCACCCATGACACCCAAGAAACGCGCCGCCCTGGCGGTGGAAAAGCTCAAGGAACGATACCCTGAGGCAACCTGCGCCTTGACCTACGAAGGGGATCCCTGGAAGCTCTTAGTCATGGCGCGGCTGTCGGCCCAGTGTACCGACGCCAGAGTCAACCTGGTCTGCCAAGACCTCTTCTCCGTCCTTCCCACCCCCAAGGCCATGGCCGAGGCTCCGGTCGAGCAGATCGAGGAGCTGGTACGCTCCTGCGGGCTCTACCGCATGAAGGCCAAGGACTTAAAGGCCATGTCGGAGCAGCTTCTCACCCGCTTTGACGGGCGGGTACCCGACGAGATCGAAGACCTGTTGACCCTGCCCGGCGTAGGAAGAAAGATCGCCAACCTCATCGTAGGCGATCTCTACGGCAAGCCCGCCGTGGTCACCGATACCCATTGTATTCGCATCTGCGGGCGTCTCGGTTTTTATCCCGAGGAGCTGAAGGATCCCTACAAGATCGAAAAGATCCTTGCCGCCGTCATTGAGCCGAGGGAGCAGTCGGACTTCTGCCACCGTATCGTCTGGTTCGGCCGGGAGGTCTGTACCGCCCGTAGTCCCGGGTGCGAGGGATGCCCTCTCCGGGACATCTGCGAGCACGGAAAGAAAGCATAATCACAAAAACTCCCGCAGAAGCTCTGCGGGAGTTTTTTCATCATGTCTTATTCTGCCTTGTCAGTCTTGCGGCTCAGCATGAGGTTGGTCAGGATACCGAGGATCAGGGCGCAGGCGATGGAGGTGATGGTCACCTTGCCGAAGGTCAGGGCCAGACCGCCGATACCGGAAATCAGGATAACCGAAACAACGAACAAATTGCGGTTCTGCTCCAGGTCGACCTTTTGGATCATCTTCAGACCCGAAACGGCGATGAAGCCGTAGAGAGCCATGCAGACGCCACCCATAACACAGGAGGGAATGGAGTTCACGAAGGCTACGAAGGGAGCCAGGAACGCAATGAGGATCGCACCGATCGCAGCAACCACGATGGTCAGAACCGACGCGTTACCGGTGATGGCCACGCAACCGACCGACTCACCGTAGGTGGTATTGGGGCAGCCGCCGAAGAAGGCACCGGCCATGGAGCCGACACCGTCACCGAGAAGGGTTCTGTGAAGACCGGGCTCCTCAAGGAGGTCCTTTTCGATGATAGAAGAAATATTCTTGTGGTCAGCGATATGCTCGGCAAAGACCACGAAGGCAACGGGAACGTAAGCGGCAAGGAGGGATACAACGTAGGCACCGTCGATGTCCTTGATGCCCTTAAAGGCCTGAATAAAGGAGAAATCGGGAAGGGTCAGGAAGGTTTGCAGACCGACACCGTCGGCAACGAGGGCCTTGAGAGGGCTGAAGTCGATGACCTTGAGAGCATCAATGCCTGCTACGTTACCGATTACCGTAAAGATGGCAGCAACGGCATAACCGGAGAGGATGCCCATGATGAAGGGGATCAGACGGATCATCTTCTTACCGTAGGTAGCGCACAGCATGGTAACGGCCAGCGTTACCAGACCGCAAACAATGGCGATCTTGGGATCGCCGCCGGCAGGAGCCTTCTGCAGATCGCCGATGGCGTTTCCGGCAAGGGACAGACCGATGATGGTAACCGTCGGGCCAATGACCACGGCGGGCATCAGCTTATTGATCCAGTTCACACCGGCAAGCTTGACGACGATGGCGATGATCACGTAGACCAGACCGGCAAAGATGGCACCGAGGATCAGGCCGACGTAACCGGCGGCCATGGAGACGGCGCCGGCAAAGGCGGCGGCCATGGAGCCGAGGAAGGCGAAGGAGGAACCGAGGAAAACGGGGCTACGGAACTTGGTAAAGAGCAGGTAAACGAGGGTACCGACACCGGCGCCCAGCAGGGCGGCGGCGGGGCTCATCATGGTGCCGGCTTCCCAAGTAACGACACCGTCTTTGATGAAGTCGGCAATGTTGCCATTGATGATGACGGGGACGACCAGGGTTGCAGCCATGATGGCCAGGAGCTGCTGGATCGCAAAGACGATCAGCTGCCCGAATTTGGGTTTGTCGCTGACGTTGTAGATGAGTTTCATAAAACCCTCCTTGTTATTTTAAAAGCCGCAGCTTTTTAGTACAAAGGTAACGTGAGGGAAAACGCGTTCTTACCGATCACAGCTTCTCGCAGAGGTCGGCAGCGTCCTCGCCGTCCTGCTCCACGGTTTTGACCGAAATCAATTCGGAGAGGGAGGTAGGGACGTTTTTTCCAACGAAATCGGCGCGGATGGGAAGCTCGCGGTGTCCGCGGTCCACCATGACGGCAAGGCGGATGGCATCCGGCCGTCCCATACGAAACAGGGCCTCGATGGCGGCGCGGACGGTACGCCCCGTAAAGAGGACGTCGTCCACCAAAATGATCCGTTTTCCCTCAATGGAAAAGGGGATATCGCTTCCCTTCACCACCGGCATATCCGTGGGAGAGGTGAGATCGTCACGGTAGAGGGTAATGTCCAGGCTACCCACCGGCACCTCGGTGCCCTCGATCCGTCGGATGTTGTCAGCGATGCGGGAGGCGAGGGGTACGCCACGGGTATGGATCCCAATGAGGCACAGATTCTCGGCACCGCGGTTACGCTCCAGGATCTCGTGGGTGATCCGCGTCAACGCACGGCCAAAGGCGGTCGCGTCAAGGATACGGGATTTGATGCGGGTTTCCATAAGCCACTCCTTCCGACACGGCATGAAAAAAGATCCTGCCTCGGCAAGATCTCACCGTAAGCGGCCGCATCGACCGCTACGCCCTATGTCCATCTTGCCAGCCTCGCAGTACCGGATTAAAGATTTCTTAACTGTTTTATTATAGCATATTTTGTTGAAATTTGTCAATATGATTTCGGGTATTCTTTATGATTTTTCAACAAAATCCCATAACCGCTACCGTGCACGTCAAGCCATACACCTCTCCCGACGCAAACGGGAACAAAACGAAAGCCCCTCTTAAAGGGGCTTTCGTTTTGTCGATCGGCAATTAGCTTCGACAAATACTTCTCCTGTCGCAAACCGCTTACCGCCGTGTCAGGAAATCGTGATCCGGATATCCCCCGTGTCGGTGGTGATCCGACATGGGCCGCCGGTCACCGTCTCGGGAACGCTGACCCGCCCCGTGTCGGTTTGGGTAAGGAAGACCTTGTCGGTCAGCAGGCAGCCCGTCACGTCACCGGTATCGGTTTCCACGTCAATTTCGGCTCCGTCGCACCCGTCAAACGTCACGTCACCGGTGCTTCTCCGAACCGATAGCGTTTGAGAGACGATCACGTTTTTCAGGGAGATGCCGCCCGTACTGCCGCTTGACGTGAGGTTTTGACACGTCACGTCGGTCAGAACCGTCCTTCCGGTGGAAACGCAGAGAGTCATATCCTCCTCACAGGCTACGCCGGAGGCCGTGATCCCACCCGTGGAGACCGAAAACTCCAGCGTTTGGGCGGAGATGTTTTCCACACGGATGTGGCCGGTGCTTGTCTTGATTTTCACGGCCTCCGAGGCGGAGGCGCCGTTCGTCACATCCCCTGTGCTTCCCGCAATATCAATGCGCTCAAAGCGAAAGTCCTTTGGGACGTCCACGTCGCCGGTATCGCTTTTCACCGAAAGCGCGCCGTACTCACCCCGGGGAAGATAGACGGTAATGCAAGGCGAGCCAAACGAGATCCCGATATACTCATACCATTTTCTGACGTCCACCACCTCAACGGTAAGCGTGCCGTCTGCCACCGTCACCCGATGCTTCAGGTTCTTCTGTTCGTGGCAGACCACCGAGGCCTTGGTATCCTCGGTAGCGACAAGCACCACGTTAGCCGTCTTCGTCACCACCGAAATATGCCGAAAGTCCTCCCGCACCGTGTAGTCGTTGGTTTCATGGGAAACCGTGGATAATTTTGAAAAATCCCATCCCAGCACCGTCATCACACCTCCCAGGATCACACAGCCGATCAGCGTAAGTGAGAATGCGCCGGCCAGCCACATTTTCGTTTTCTTGCTCATACCGCGTCCTCCTTTTTCATCAACCCGCGCTTGACCCCGAGGGCAAGCCTCTTCGCAAGGCGCAAGGCCGCCTTCGTTGCCGCCTTACACCCGTAAAACAGAAAGACGGAAAGGCCCGCGCAGACCATGCCCGCGGCAATCGTTGCCGCGCCCGAAGGCCCGTGGCCGCCGCAAGCAAAGGCAATTCCGGCCGCCACGCTGCCGAGGGCACAGGCAACCAGCGAGCCGAAAACAGCCCACAAGGACACGATGACCGACCAAAGAGAAACGTAAAGTGTGACGATCACGGCCATCGCCGCGATACCGAGGGACAGCCACAGAGGCGACCCCAGCGCCAACAGCACGATCTCCCAAGCACTTAAGCGCCTATTCGGGTTAACTCTTTCCTTTGCAATTTTGCCAAGGGGAATATCGGCGACGGCCTGTGCTGCGATCTCCTCAACGGTTCCGACAGCCATCACCGCTTCTTCCTCCGAAAGCCCTTCTTCCATCCGATCCTCGATCATTTCACGGTAAAACGTCAAGCGCTCTTCCAGATCGTCCTGCGGCAATCCGGACAGCGCTCGGCTTAGCTCACCAAGAAATTCGTACTTATTCATGGCCCTCGTCCTCCTTCGTTACGAATCGGTATATGGACAGCATCTCGTTCCACTCGTTTTTAAACTCCTCGATCCGCTTGCGGCCTTCGCCCGTGATATGATAATACTTCCGAAGTCTGCCGCCGTGCTCGGCGGTACGAACGGTCAGCATAGCGGCCGCCTCCAAACGCTTCAGAATGGTATACAAGGTCGATTCGGAAAGTTCAATATACGGCTTCATATCTTTGATGATCTTGTAGCCGTAGGAATCCTCGCTTTTGATGGCGGCCAGAACGCAGACGTCCAAGAGACCACGCTTTAACTGAATATCCATGAAATACCTCCTCTTACATAATACATCATATTACGAGGTATTGCTTTTGTCAAGACTATTTCCCATATTTTAACTCACGCCGAATGTTTCCCCAAAATAGCCCTCGGCAAGAGGTGGCGTGGAGAACTCCTCCATCAGAACGCCAAAGCAAAAGGCCCCCATCAGGGGGCCTCATCTGCGCGGCGGGGTCGAACCTGCCCGGCAGACGAGCACTTCGTGCTCTTACTGCAAAAAAACGCAAGCGTTTTTTCAAAGGTGTATGTTCGTTCCCCCATCGGGATACCAAAGCAAAAGGCCCCCATCAGGGGGCCTTTTGCTTTGGTGCGCCTGACAGGGGTCGAACCTGCACTTCTCTCGAAAATAGATCCTAAATCTATCGTGTATGCCAATTTCACCACAGGCGCAAGGGGCGTGGCGCGCCGATCAGTGGCGCCCTTGTATTGTACCACACTTTCCCCCTGTTGTCAACAGAAAAAACTGCTCGGAGGCAGTGATATTCCCTCCTCCCGCCGCATAGGAATGTACAAACGAACGAACGGATACCGGCCGAAGAGTCCGCCGGGAACGCCGAAAACTCCCAAGAAAGGAAGCTGCCGCGGGGGCAAGCCCGACGGCAGAGCAGGAACTTTGCCCATGAACACCAACCTTTACCGCGACATTGCCGAGCGCACCGGGGGCAACATCTACGTTGGCGTCGTCGGACCGGTTCGCACCGGAAAATCCACCTTCATCAAGAAATTCATGGACGCGCTGGTGCTCCCCAACATCACCGACCCCTACGAGCGGGAGCGTGCCCGGGACGAGATGCCCCAAAGCGCCGCCGGCAAGACCGTCATGACCGCCGAGCCCAAATTCGTCCCTGACGAGGCGGTGGAGCTGACCCTCTCGGATAACGCCCACCTGCGGGTCAAGATGGTAGACTGCGTAGGCTATATCGTCCCCGAGGCGGCGGGGCATATCGAAAACGGAGCGCCCCGCATGGTCAATACGCCCTGGCGCGCCGAGCCGATGCCCTTCAGTGAGGCCGCCGAATTCGGCACCCGTAAGGTCATCACCGATCACGCCACCATCGGTATCGTTGTCACCACCGACGGCACCATCGGTGAGATCCCCCGTGCCTCCTACGAGGAGGCCGAGGCCCGCGTCATCCGCGAGCTGAAGGCGCTGAACAAGCCCTTCGCCGTCATCATGAACTCTGCCGATCCCTCCCGGGAGGAGAGCATCCGCCTGGCCACCACGATCGAGGAAACGGAAGGGGTTCCCGTGGCGCTGGTCAACTGCCTTGAGCTGAATACCGAGGACATCCGCCACATTCTGGAGATGATCCTGATGGAATTTCCCGTTCAGGAGATCGCCGTGGATCTCCCCGGCTGGCTGTCGGCGCTGGAGCCGGAGCACGAGCTTGTCACCTCCATACAGGACTCGATCCTCACCTGCGCCGCCAAGGTAACCAAGATCGGAGACGTCCGCCCTGCCTTTGTTCCCCTCACCGAAAATGAATATATCGAAAGCGCCGTCATCACCGATACCGATCTGGGTAGCGGTCGGGCCACCCTGTCGATCAAGCTGCCGGAGACCCTCTACTACCGCACCTTAGGGGAGCTTACCGGCTTCGACATCACGGGCGAAGCGTCTCTTGTGGGGCTGCTGCGGGAGCTTTCCGCCATGAAACGGGAATATGACAAGATCGCCGACGCCATCGAAGCTGTCAACGAAAAGGGCTACGGCATCGTCACCCCTGCCCTCTCAGAGCTGACGCTGGAGGAGCCGGAGATCATTCGTCAGGCAAGCGGCTACGGCGTCAAGCTAAAGGCCCAAGGCCCCTCCATCCACATGATCCGCGCCAACATTGAGACCGAGATCAGCCCCATCGTGGGATCGGAGCAGCAATCGGAGGAGCTGGTCAAGTCGATGCTCCGGGAGTTTGAATCGGATCCCGCCCGTCTTTGGGAGTCCAACATCTTCGGAAAGTCCCTCCACGAGCTGATCACCGAGGGCATCCACGCCAAGCTGGACCATATGCCCGACGAGGCCCGCAAGAAGCTGGGCGAGACCCTCCAAAAGGTCATCAACGAGGGCAGCGGCGGCTTGATCTGCATCATTTTGTAAGCAACCCGTCCCTACCAACCGCTGACCTCGTCACTCTGCCGATTCCGACAAATAAAAAAGGTTTCCTCTCTACGGAAGGAAACCTTTTTTATTTGTCATCTCTGTGCCTCACGCGGAGGGAACGGAGGTCTTTCCCCGTTTCCCATGGCCGGCCGTCCACCGCGAGGCGGCTCCTTGGGCCGCTCACCGTTTGGCGGCGCTTGGGGGACTTCGCCGTTTAGCGGTGCCATGTCAGGCAGCTCGCCCGCCGCCTCCCGGCGCTCCTTTTCCTGGGTCAGATAGCGCTCGGCCTGAGCCGAGAAGAGCTCGCAGTACTGCTTACCGGCCGCCATCAGCTCGTTGTGGGTACCCACCTCGACGACGGCGCCGTTCTGGAGCACCACGATACAATCTGCCGTCGTGGCAGAGGAGAGGCGGTGGGAAACGAAGATGGTGGTGCGGTCACGCCGCAGCTCGTCGAACTGGCGGTAGATCTCCTGCTCGGCAATGGCGTCAAGGGAGGCCGTCGGCTCGTCCAGGATCAGAATGTCGGTGTCGCTGTAAAAGGCGCGTGCGATGGAGAGCTTCTGCCACTGACCGATGGAAAGCTCGATGCCCTCCTGCTCAAAATACCGCATCAGCGGCGTTTCGTATCCTTTGGGAAGGGCTTTGATGAAGTCTGCGCAGTTGCTTTGCTCGGCAGCGCGGAGGATCTCGCTGTCAAGCGGCTCCTTGCTAAGCTGACCGAACATAATGTTTTCCTTCACCGAAACGGCATATTTCCCGAAGTCCTGGAAGATGATGCCGAAGGCAGCGTACAGCTCCTCCACCGCGTATTCGCGGATGTCGTGGCCGTCCAGAAGAATGACGCCCTCGGTGGGATCGTAAAGGCGAGTCAGCAGCTTGATCAGGGTAGTCTTTCCCGCGCCGTTGAGGCCCACCAGCACCACGGTACTGCCCGGCTCGATGACCAGGTTCACGTTCTTGATCACGTCTCGGGTGGCGCCGGGATAGCGGAAGGATACGTTTCGGAATTCAAACTTATGCCCGATGTGCCGCTGCAGTCTCCGAGGCTCGGGGAGGGAGGGAACGATGGTCTGCTTCTCATTCATGAAGGTGATCATGTTATCGATAAAGAGAGTTCCCTCGTAAATGGAGGCGGTGGTGGCGATCAGGGTACCGATGCCGCCGGCAATGCTGGTCAGAGCACCGGTATAGAGGGAGTAATCACCGATCTGATACTGCCCCGTGGTCACGCCCCGGGCGATATGGATAAAGAGCAAGCAGTTTACCGCCATCGAAACGAGGGAAAGGGCGATATGCCAGAAGCCCTCGGTCACAAAGAGCCGCTTCAGTCCCTTGAAATACCTGCGGAAAACCTCTTGATAGCGGCCGATGAAGGTATCGGAGAGTCCGAAGATGCGGATCTCCTTCACCATATCCTTGTTGGTCATGAGGCCGGAATAGTAGCTCATCTGACGGCGCTCCTTGGAGCGATGGCGCATATAGAGGAAGTTCTTCTTTCGATAGACGAAATTGATGATGGCCGAGGGGATGCTGACCGCCGCCACCACCAGAGGCGCCACGGGGCTGACCGCCCAGAGAATCAAAACGAAGGACACCATGCTGATGACGGTACTGACGACAGCGAAATTGGCGTTGAGGATCTGAATGGGACGGTGTCCCGCCTCGCGGCTGGCGTTCTCCAGCTTTTCATAGAACTCGGGACGATCGTAGCCCGACAGGTCTACCGTCTTTGCCTTGTTCATGATCTTCACGTTCACGTGATTGACCACCAGCTCTCCTGCGATGTTGACGAGGATCGAACCAAGCCGCTGCATCAGTTGGGTGAAAAAGAGGTACCCGAAATAGGTGACAAGCAGGACCATCACCCCGCCGAGAAGGGCCTCGCCGCCTCCGTAGGCCTCGGCCAGGGCGTTGAGAATGGAGGCCGAAATCTTGGCCCCCACCACCGGCATCACACCGTTAAAGACCGAGATGAAGGTCATGACGAAAAGGATCCAGGGGCGAGTCTCCCAGACCAGGCGGAAAATATAAAACAGGCGACAGAAAAACTTTGAGACGGTTCGCCAGAGCCATCCCGGCACTTCCCTTAGGTGCTTGGGCTTCGGCTCCTTCAGCTTATCGTTTGTCGAGCCGGGGGGAGGCCCCATCACTGGTCCCATAACATAGCGCTCTCTTTCCGTTTGTTAGATTGCTTACAAGTATACCACGATTCCGCCCCGATTGCAAGAGTTCCCCCTGTTTTTTCAGACAGAATTCACCCTTTCTTCACATTTCTTGTTGCAATTCTACCTTAATTATGATATACTGAAGGGTAGTTAAGAAAAAACACCCCCGAAAGGATCATAGGATTATGGATAACAAAACCGTTCTGGCATCGGTTGCCGGCACCAATATCACCGAGGAAGACGTATACGAGGCCATCATGGCCATGGGACAGCGAGGCCAGAGTCTCATGAACCCCCAAGGCAAGCAGATGGTGCTGGATCAGCTCATCAACCGCCGCCTGCTTCTCGCCTCCGCCAAGCGGGATCTTCTGGAGATGGAGCCTGCCTTCAAAAAGCAGCTGGCCGCCGTCAAGGACGAGCTTCTCACCAAATACGCCATCAACAAGGCCGTGGAGAACGTAAAGGTCACCGACGACGAGCTCAAGGCCTATTACGAGGAGAACCGGGAGAACCTCCGTCAGGGAGAAACGGTCCGTGCCTCTCACATCCTGGTGGATACCGAGGAAAAGGCCCTCGCCATTAAGGCCGAGATCGACGCAGGCACCGTCTCCTTTGCCGACGCCGCCAAGCAAAACAGCACCTGCCCCTCCAAGGAAAACGGAGGCGATCTGGGTGCCTTCGGCCACGGCCAGATGGTCCCCGAATTCGATCAGGCCGCCTTTGCCCTTGCGGTTGGCGTGGTGTCCGACCCCGTCAAGACCCAGTTCGGCTATCACCTCATCCTCGTCACCGAGAAGAACGAGGACACCGAATACCCCTTTGACGACATCAAGGAGCAGCTCAAGGAGCAGCTTCTCTCGGAAAAACAGCAAAAGGCCTTCAACAGTAAGATCAATCAGCTCAAGATCCTCTTCCCCGTTGACCGTTATTAAACGCATCACCCTCCATTTTTTCTAAGAAAGGAACGTTTCTCATGACACCCGAACTTCTTTCGCTTCTTGTCTGGACTCCCTTCCTGTTTCTTGCCGCCGTTTTCGGCACCGTGTTCTGCGTGCTGGGCTTCAAGCGAGGCAGCATCAAGGCCGCCATCTCCCTCGGCGTTACGGCCCTGACCACCCTGCTCTCGATTCTGTTGGCAAGAGTATTCGCCGGCATGCTGGCCTCCTCCCTGACCTCCACCATCCGCAATCTGCTGGGAGCCGACACCGCCCTGCTGGAGAAGGAGCATTTCGCAGCCCTGGTAACGGGCTGTGCCACGGCACTGGGTGCCTTGGTGCTCTTTATCCCCTGCTTCATGCTTCTGCTCCTGCTCTTCAAGAACCTGACCTCTCTGCTCTTTACCAAGAAGATCCCCGCCCCCAAGCACGTGGGAAATAAGCTGGGCGGCCTGGCCATCGGTTTGGCCGACGCCCTCGTGATGTGCTTCATCCTGCTCCTGCCTCTCTACGGTACCCTCGGCCTCGGCGGCAATCTGCTGTCGGTCGTGATGGCCATGGATACCCCCGCCGAGCCGGAGGAAGCGCTCTCCCTGAACGTCACCCTGCTTGGCTCCTCAAGTGAGAGCGCCCTTCCCGGCAA
>SVSM01000025.1 GCA_015064295.1 Oscillospiraceae bacterium
AGACATTGAAGTATCGAACCAAAGACTTATCAACGATGATACCCAATATCGCCTTGAAAGCTTTGATGGTGAAATTCCGTTTGATAACTATATAAAAATCGACAATTCAAAGCTTCCGCCTGATGTGGTTGCCAAAATGATTCAGGAAAAATTCAATTTATAAAGGGGAAAATACTTTTTTCCTTTTGGTTCGATAAATTCAAGTTATCGAACAGAGCGGTTACACTACTTTTGGTTACTTTTACCTCAACTCTGCTCCGTTTGGTTACTCTTTCGCAACAAAAAACGCACTTTTGTCTACCGACAAAGGTGCGTTTTTTTTAATGATGCGTGCCTGACGGCACATGGGGCAAACATCGCATCATTGCGACCATCGGGAGCAACATCATTATGCGAAGCATAGCATCATGTCACAGTAAGGCGATGCATCATTTACCTTCTTTCTATTGGCATTTCGACGGTTAATCTTGTCGGAAATTGTCCCCGTTTGACCTTTTGAACATAAATGAACAAAATGCCTCAAACCTCTTGAAAAAGAAAACAAATTGTGGTAAAATAGAAGGGCTATCAATATTTGTAAAAATCGTGAAGGACGGACGACGACCTATGATCGGAATCGCAATCGACGGACCCGCCGGCGCCGGCAAAAGTTATTTGGCAAGGACCGTTGCCAAGCGACTCGGCTATATCTACGTGGATACCGGAGCGCTCTATCGGACCATCGGTCTTTCCATGGTTCGCCGCGGGATTGCGCCTGCCGATGCCGAGACGGTGGTCAAGGCGCTGGACGGTCTTCACGTCTCCCTTGACTACGCAGAGGACGGCGAGCAGCACGTTTTCCTGAACGGAGAAGACGTCAGCACCGCCATCCGTATGCCCGAGATCTCCATGGCGGCCTCCGCCGTCTCGGCGATCCCCGAGGTAAGAGCGTTTCTTCTGGATATTCAGCGCAACATGGCCAAGACCCACAACGTGGTCATGGACGGCCGTGACATCGGCACCGTGATCCTGCCCGATGCGAAGGTCAAGATCTTCCTGTCGGCCAGCGAGCACGCCCGCGCCAAGCGGCGTTATCTCGAATTGACCGAAAAGGGCGTCAAGACCACCCTTGAGGCGGTAGAGGCCGAGATGAAGAGCCGCGATCACAACGATTCCACCCGCAAGGTTGCCCCTGCCATCCCGGCGGTCGATGCCGTGATGCTGGATAATTCCGAGCTGGATCGGGAGGGTACGGTGGAGGCGGCGCTGGCCATCATCGCCGAGAAGCTGGCATGAGCTTTTATTCCAAAGCGAAGTTTCTGTTGGCAGGTCTGATCCGCAAGCTTTGGCGGATCCGGGTGGAGGGCGCCGAAAACGAGCGTCCCGGGGCCACGTATCTGATCTGCGCCAATCATCAATCGATGCTGGACCCGGTGCTTCTCGGGGCGGCTATCGAGCATAATCCCCGCTATATGGCGAAGGCCGAGTTGATGAAGATTCCCGGCCTAAAGCAGCTGATCACCGCCCTCGGCGCCTATTCGGTGGACCGTGGCGGCAGCGACGTGGCAGCCATCAAAAAGACCATTTTCATGCTGAAGGATGGGGAATCGGTTATCATGTTCCCCCAGGGAACCCGTTACAAGGGCATTGATCCCAAAACCACCAAGGTGAAGTTCGGCTGCGCCATGATCGCCGCCAGGGCCGGGGTTCCGGTGCTTCCCATCTATATTCAAGTCAAGGATCATAAGGTCAAGCTCTTCCGCAAGACCATCGTCCGTATTGGAAAAGAGATCTCCCCCGAGGAGCTGGCGGCAGTGGCCGAGGGACCCGAGGATCACCGCCACGGTGCCGAGCTGATCTTCTCCCGCATCACCTCTCTTGAGGAGGAGGACTGATGGAGATCACCGTTGCCGAAAGCGCCGGCTTCTGCTTTGGCGTTGAGCGCGCCGTCAGTGAGGTCTACCGCCTGTCCGAAGGGCAGGGAAACGGTCGGATCTATACCGTCGGCAGTCTGATCCATAATCCCCATATCGTCGCCGAGCTTGCGAGCCGCGGCGTCAAAGTCGTTTCCCCCGAGGAATTTCCTGCGTTATTTGCTTCCGCCTCCGAGGCCGATCCCTGTACCGTGGTGATCCGCACTCACGGGGTAACCCGCGGGATCAGCGAGGAGCTGAACCGTTACGCCGAGGAGAATCCCTTCTTTCGGGTCTGCGATATGACCTGCCCTTACGTCAAAAAGATCCATCGCTTGGTTTCGGAGCACCGCGAGCGTCAGCTGGTGGTCTTCGGGGATGCGTCGCATCCCGAGGTGAAGGGAATCGTCAGTTATTCCGATTCCGAGCCCATTGTGATCGCCTCTCCCGAGGCGGTTGAGGATCTCTCCCTTGCCGATCAGGCTGTTGTTTGCGTGGCTCAGACCACACAAAACACTGCCAAATGGAAAAAATGTCAAAAAAATCTCGAAAAGGTCTGTACAAACGCGATTATTTTTGATACAATATGTAGCGTGACCGAAAAACGGCAGACGGAAGCGGGCGAGCTTGCCCGTCAAGTGGATCTGATGCTGGTGATCGGCGGTCGCGAAAGCTCCAACACCAATAAGCTCTACGAAACAGCCAAAAGAGTGCAGCCAAGCACCTATTTCGTGGAGAGCGCGTCGGAGCTCACTAATATTCAGTTCACACCCTTCTCAAAGGTGGGAATAACCGCAGGAGCGTCAACGCCCGGCGGGATAATACAGGAGGTAAGAAACAGAATGAGCGAATTTGAGAACAAAATTTCAGATGCCGGTGAGCTTGCCGGCGGCGAGGACTTTGCTTGCATGCTGGAGGAATCGCTGAAAACTTTAAATACAGGAGAAACCGTAACCGGTGTGATCACATCCGTCTCTTCCGGCGAGCTGCACGTTGACCTTGGTACCAAGGTCACCGGCATCATCGCGGCAGACGACGTCACCGACGACGCCAGCGTCAAGCTGACTGAGGCGTTCAAGGTGGGTGACGAGATCACGGCGGTCGTTATGAAGGTCAGTGACCGCGACGGCGTTGCTACCCTCTCCAAGAAGAGAATTGACAACAAGCTCCGTTGGGTCAAGGTCGTGGATGCCTACAACGACGGCGGTATCATCGAAGGTACCGTAACCGACGTCATCAAGGGCGGCGTGCTGCTGAACTACGAGGGCAACCGTATCTTCGTCCCCGCCTCCCAGACCGGTGTTCCGAAGGACGGCGATCTTGCTACTCTCGTCGGCACCGTTCAGAAGGCCAAGATCATCGAGATCCGCGAGGACAAGAAGCGCGCTGTCGCTTCCATCCGCAAGATCAAGAGCGAGGAGCGCAAGCTCCGCGAGGCCGATTTCTGGGCTAACATCGAGGTTGGCAAGCAGTACGAGGGTGAGGTCAAGTCTCTCACGTCCTACGGCGCGTTCGTCGATCTCGGCGGTGTAGACGGTATGGTACATAGAACCGAGCTGTCCTGGACCCACATCAAGAGCCCTGCCGACGTGGTTTCGGTTGGCGACGTTATCAAAGTCTTCGTGAAGGAATTCAACGCCGAGACCAAGCGCATCTCTCTCGGTTTCAAGACCGAGGAGACCAATCCCTGGAACGTCTTCAGCGCCAAGTATGCCGTGGGCGATACGGCCGAGGTCCGCATCGTTAGCCTGATGCCCTTCGGCGCCTTTGCCGAGGTGGTACCCGGTGTGGACGGCCTGATCCACGTGAATCAGATCGCCGACCACAAGGTCGCACAGCCCTCCGACGTGCTGTCGGTTGGCCAGACCGTGACTGCGGAGATCATCGGCATCGACGAGGAGAACCACAAGATCAGCCTTTCCATCCGCACCCTGCTGGAAAAGGGCTATGCTGATGCTGACGAGGTTGCCGAAGAGGCAGCCGAGGAAGTTGCAGCAGAGTAAAGAAAGAATCAAACCACCGCTTCGGCGGTGGTTTTTTCTTATGCGAAAAATGCAAGCGTTTGACCGGCCGACGGATCATATGACGATACGCGGGCGAGTTCCCGAGGGGCTTACCATTTTGTCGGCAAAAGCAAATAAAAAAGAAGCGCTGAATTTGTATAATAGTCCCATAGATTTTGATGTATTTTACAAAAAATGAGAGAAAAATCTTGACAAATCAGCAAAAATCCTGTATCATGTTACTAAGGACTTTGCGCAAACATCCCGAAAACCGGCGGATGTTACACATGGCGGCAAAGCAGATGGCGGAGGAGTATGCAACGCTTTTTTGTTAAGGAAGATGCCATAAACGGCGATACCGTCCGCCTGGAGGGCGACGATGCCCGTCATATCTCCTTTTCCCTTCGCATGAAGCGAGGCGATCGGATCTCGGTCTGTGCGCCGGACGGATCTCTTTATACCTGCCGTTTGACTGCCTTTGGCGAAGGTTACGTTGAGGCGGCGGTAGAGGAGCGAACGGTTTGTGACACCGAGCCCCCCTACCGCGTTCGTCTCTATCAGGCCCTTCCCAAGGGGGACAAGCTGGAGACCATCGTGCAAAAGGCGGTGGAGTGCGGCGTTTACGAGATCGTTCCTTTTGAAAGCCGTAACTGCATTGCCAAGACGGGGAACAACCCCGAAAAGAAGCTGGAGCGGCTCAACCGGATCGCCGCCGAGGCGGCCAAGCAGTGCGGGCGGGGAATCCAGCCGCGGGTGCTGCCCACTCGATCCTTCCGTCAGATGCTCAGGGAGGCCGGTGAGGCCGCGCTTCCTCTCTTTTGCTACGAGGGGGAGGGAACGGTGCCGCTGGGTGCTCTGCTGAAGGGCTGCGAGCGAGAAATCGCCGTGGTCGTCGGCTCGGAGGGGGGCTTCACCCCCGAGGAGGTGGAGGAGGCAAGGACTGCCGGGCTTCGGCTTTGCGGCTTGGGGCCGCGGATCCTACGATGCGAGACGGCACCTGTTTTCGTCCTGTCTTGCCTGTCTCTCAGCCGTGAGCTGACACCTCACGAAGCCTAAACGGATATCCTATTTGTATTTTATATCGGAGGTCGGAATTTATGTCCAATCGGTTGTTTCAGGGTATTATCCATCAGATGAAGGATGCGGTGGACCGTGTGATCGGTGTCATCGACGAGAACGGAATCATCATTTCCTGCAGTGATCTTGCCAAGATCGGCGGCACCAGACAGGGAGTGAGAGATGAGCTCTCCTACACGTCTGAAACCGTGATGACGGGCGGCTATACCTACCATCCCATCGGCAACGGCTCCAAGGCGGAGTACATCGTGTTCGTGGAGGGGGAGGACAAGCAGGCTGAGCGTCTGGCTTCCATCCTTTCCATTTCCCTCGGAAGCATCAAGAGTCTTTACGATGACAAGTACGACAAGGCCTCGTTCATTAAGAACGTGATCTTAGACAACATTCTGCCCAGCGATATTTACTTAAAATCCAAGGAGCTGCATTTCAGCAGCGACGTGATGCGTATCGTCATGCTCATCAAATTCGTGGGTAAGAACGAGATCGTCCCCTATCAGATGGTCCAGAATATGTTCCCCGACAAGAACAAGGACTACGTCATCTCGGTGGGTGAGAACGACATCGTGCTCGTCAAGGAGATCAAGCCCACCTTTGACATGAAGAGCATCGAGAAGATCGCCAAGCAGATCTCCGATACCTTCGGAACCGAGTTCTATACCAAGGTCTCCATCGGTATCGGTACCGCCGTCGACAGCATCAAGGATCTGGCCCGCTCCTACAAGGAGGCACAGGTCGCCATCGAGGTCGGTAAGGTCTTTGATACCGAGAAGAATATCGTCAGCTACGAGAACCTCGGCATCGGCCGTCTGATCTATCAGCTTCCTACCACCCTTTGTGAGATGTTTCTTCAGGAGGTCTTCAAGAAGGGATCCCTGGAATCCCTTGATCGCGAAACCCTGATGACCATTCAGTGCTTCTTCGAGAACAACCTGAACGTTTCCGAGACCTCAAGAAAGCTTTTCGTGCACCGCAACACCCTGGTGTACCGTCTGGAAAAGGTCCGCAAGCTGACCGGTCTGGATCTGCGTGAGTTTGAGCACGCCATCACCTTCAAGGTGGCGTTGATGGTCAGAAAGTACCTCACCTCCAAGCCGGTGAAGTTCTGAGGACACCGTGGCGTTTGACGTGAAAATTCGGAGCAGCGGTTTTGGGACCGCTACTCCGGTTTTTGCTTGACATACGATCGTTTTATCCTTCAAAATTGAATCTATCAACAGAGAAAGAAAGACAATGATTGAATTTAAGAACGTAAAAAAGACCTACCAAAACGGTACCGAGGCCCTGAACGGCATCGATCTTACCATCGAGGACGGCGAGTTCGTCTTCATCGTCGGCTCCTCCGGCGCAGGTAAGTCCACGCTGACCAAGCTCTTGACCAGAGAGGAGATTATCACCGAGGGATCTCTGACGGTGGATGAGTTCGATCTTGTGAAGATGTCGGACCGTAAGGTACCCTATTACCGCCGCCGCATCGGCGTGGTCTTCCAGGACTTCCGCCTCCTCTCCGACAAGACGGTATACGAGAATGTGGCCTTCGCCATGGAGATCATCGGCGAGCCCAAAAAGGTCATCAAGCGCCGGGTTCCGACGATCCTCAGCATCGTGGGCCTCCAGGACAAGGCCAACAGCTTCCCCGACCAGCTTTCGGGCGGCGAGCAGCAGCGCGTGGCCCTGGCCCGCGCCCTGGCCAACAATCCCAAGACCATCATCGCCGACGAGCCTACGGGCAACATCGACCCGAAGCTGAGTCTGGAGATCATGAACCTTTTGATCAAGATCCATAAGAAGAACAAGACCGTCATTGTGGTTACCCACGAAAAGCAGCTGGTGGATTACTTCCAGCAGCGGGTGGTGACCATTGAGGACGGCATGGTTGTCAGTGACAGAGTGGGAGGTATGTTCGGTAATGCGCAGGTATAAGCTTTCCTACTTCTTTGGACAGGCCTTTAAGGGGCTGTGGCGAAACGGTATGATGACGCTGGCGTCGGTGACGGTGCTGCTCTCCTGCCTCATCGTCATGGGCTGCTTTACGATGCTTGTCATGAACATCGACCGCAACCTGGATTCCCTTGGCGATCTGAACGAGATCGTGGCCTTCGTGGAATCCGAGGTGGCATACAAGGCAGGGGACAAGGTGTCCCTGGCTCCCGCCCTCAAGGGGGAGGGGAAGACCTTCCTCGGCTGGTCTACCGATCCTGACGCTACCGAGGCCGAATACAAGCCCGGCAGTCAGTACACGATGAAGGCCGACGACGCCGTCAGCGGCGTGGTCACCCTTTACGCCGTCTGGCAGGGCGGGGTGAAGGCCAATGGCTACACCGTGTCCTACCACGCCTCCGGCCTGACGCTGGACGGCGAGCTTCCTACCGATGCCAAGTCCTATAAGGCAGGCGAGGTCGTGACGCTCCCCGACGGGCTGACCGCCCGTTACAGCACCATCGAGTTCCTCGGCTGGTCACTGACGCCCGAGCTGCCCGCCGGCAAGAAGCCCTTGGAGGGCGGCAGTAAATACACCCTCTCCGAAAAGGACGTGAAGGGCGGAAACGTGACCTTCTACGCCGTGTGGAGCGAAATGCCTGCCTTTTCCGCCTACCGCGTGGTCTATCACGCCAATCGCGTGGCGGTGGAGAGCCTTCCCACCGATGCTGATGTAGTGCTGAATCGCATTCGTGCTCAGCTTGAGGGACTGGATAACGTTGCCGAAAACGGCGTTGAGTTCATTTCCAAGGAGCAGACGCTGGAAAATGAAAAAGAGAAGCTGAAGGATTATCCCAGTCTTATCGCAACGCTGGAAAACGGCAACAATCCCTATCCCGACACCTTTGTTATTACCTACGACGATCACGACGCTGTCAAGGCGCTGGAGCTGAAGCTGGAGAACATCGACGGCATTTATAAGATCCGTTGCCGTTCCGATTTGGCGGAAAGCATCTCGAACCTGAAGAACGGTATCATTCTGGTCTTCACGTGGTTTATGGTGATTCTGTTCGTGGTCAGCGTCTTCGTCATCATCAACACCGTCAAGCTGGCGGTGGTCTATCGCAGCAAGGAAATCACCATCATGCGCTACGTGGGCGCCACCAAGTGGTTCATTGCGCTTCCCTTTGAACTGGAGGGTATCATCATCGGCCTCTTCTCGGGCAGTATCGCCTTCCTTCTGCAGTGGTACGCCTACGGTTACATCCAGAAGATGATGACCACCGACCTTCAGATGATCGAGATCATTCCCTTTGCCGAAATCCGCGGTATCCTGATCGTGGGATGCCTCGTGATCGGTGTGCTGACCGGCCTCATCGGCAGTGCCATTTCGATCCGCAAGTATTTGAAAGCATAATTTATGAGAAAGGAAACGGCAATGATAACAAAAGCCTGGAAAATCGTGAGCGGCGTTTTCACCGTACTGATCGTGACGGTGCTGATGGCCGTTTGCCTTCCTTACAATTCTCTTGAGTCCGACGCTGCAAAGAAGATCACCGAGGCAGACATTGAAGCATTAAAGGATCAAATTAAGGCAAACGAGCAAAAGATCAAGGACGCCGAGGCGGACTTGAAGGAGATCGGCGGTGACATCGCCTATTACATGGAGATGAAGTCGATCCTCGACCAGCAGATCAACGATATTGAAACCAATATCGCCGATACCGACGTGCTGATCGAAAAATACGAGCGCCTGATCGCCAACGCCGAGGAAAGAATTGCCGAGCGGGAGATCGAGATCTCCGATCGGTACGACAGCTTTCTTCAGCGTCTCCGCCTGTCTTACGAGGACGGCAGTCAGAACTATCTGGAGCTTTTGGTCAGCTCCAAAAATCTCATTGATTTTATGACCCGTGCCGATAATCTCGGCTCGGTGCTCAGCTACGAGCAGCTCCTTCTTGACGAGCTCGATCGGGAGGTCAGCGACCTCAACGCCATGAAGGAAGCTCTTGAGGTTCGCAAGAGCGAATATGTCAACCTCGGCATCAGCCAGGGGGACAACGAGGCCCAGCTTCAGGCAAAGCTGAAGGAGGCCGAGGATAACCTGGCGAAGCTGCAAAAGAATGAGGCGGCTCTGAAGGCCGTTCGGGATAAGGCAAAAAAAGAGGACGCGGCTCTGGATAAGGAGCTGGAGGAGCTTCTCAAGAAATACGAGGACCAGCAGATGCAGGCTTCTAAGGAAAAGCTCCTGTGGCCTCTCCCTGCAAATCGCTTGAAGATCAGCTCCAAGTATGGCAACCGTATTCTGTACGGTGAGCCGGACTTCCATTACGGTATCGACCTTCCGGCGCCTTACGGAACCGACATCTACGCCTCAAACGACGGCACCGTGCTGAAATCCCGTTACAGCTCCAGCTACGGCTACTACATTTTGATCGATCACGGCGGTAATCTGTCCACCCTGTACGCCCATTGCAGTAAGCTGCTGGTCAAGGTCGGCGATACCGTCAAGCGCGGACAGGTGATCGGAAAGGTCGGATCCACCGGAAACTCCACCGGCTATCATCTGCACTTTGAGGTGCGTGTCAGCGGTAAGCATACCGATCCGCTGGACAAGAAGGCGGCATACCTTGTCGTAGAATATAAGGGTGAGATGGTCGATCCCGTAGCCAAGGGCATTTTGAAGTATTCCTGAATACGTTCAGCCGCTTGGTAATACAATAATACATCGCAGGCGGCGAGAGCCGCCTGCCTCTTCCGCATGGGAGATAAGTGACTCCCGAGAAAGGCGGTCTTATGACGAAGCGGATTCCCTTGTACAGCGTCCTGATCCTGGTGACGCTTACCGTGCTGATCACCTTCAACGCGACCTATCTGGCCATCAACGCCAAGCATAATCGGCAGCTGAACCGATTGCTGGCGGAATACAATACCTTCGATCAGCTTCTGTCGGTAGATGCCGTTGTTAAGCAGCATTTCATCGGCGAGGTGGATGATAAGGCACTGAAGGAAGCGGTGATCCGCAGTTATCTTAGCGCCATAGGCGATGAGTACTCGTTATACATGACCAGCACCGAATACGAGGCCTATACGGCCGAGCAAAGCGGAAGCTCCGTCGGCATCGGGATCAACGTGATCTTTGATGCTGCCGCCAATGTGATCGAGGTCATCAGCGTCCTGCCCGATTCCCCGGCCGAGGAAGCCGGCATGATGGGCGGCGATTTCATCGTGGCGGTAGACGGCCAGCGGCTGGCCGATCTCGGCTATTATGCCACCGTGGATAAGATCCGCGGTGAGTCGGGCAGCTCGGTGGAGCTTACCGTCAAACGGGACGGCAAGGAGCTTTCGATCACCTGCGTGCGTCGGGAGGTCAAGACCGTCAGCGTAACCTCTCACGTGTTTGCTGCCGACTCCTCGGTAGGCGTTGTCCGCATTACCGAGTTTAACGGCACCACTCCGGCACAGTTTCAGGCGGCCGTGGAGGATCTGCAGAAAAAGGGATGTAAAAAATTTGTCTTCGATCTGCGGAACAATCCCGGCGGAGAGCTCAACAGCATCGTGGAGGTGCTGGATTACCTGCTTCCCACGGGACCGCTGGCCCATATCTACTATAAAAGCGGCAACGACAGCCATTACACCTCGAAGGCCTCGTACGTAGATGCCCCGGTAGCGGTGCTGACCAACGGTCAGACGGCAAGTGCGGCGGAGCTGTTTACCGCAGCCCTGCGGGACTATACCGATCAAGGCAGCTACGACGCCACCATCGTGGGGCTGAAGACCTTCGGAAAGGGAACGCTTCAGCGCTTCTTCCTCATGAAGGACGGATCGGCCTTTAAAATCTCGGTGGGACGATACGATCCCCCTTATGCCGAAAACTACGATGGCGTGGGCATTCTGCCCGACGTGGAGGTGGCTCTCTCCGAGGAGGCCGCAAGCATCAACTTCAATAAGCTCACCGACCAAAACGACAACCAACTGATCGCGGCGGTGGAGGCCCTGAAATCCAAGTAAGGCAAAGAATATCCAAATCAGTCAAAAAACGGAAGCAGAATACGGCGGTGCGGTTCTGACGTCCGAAACATATCATATTACTACAACATCGCCGCCGAGAAACGGAGAAATGACATGGCAAAGCAGATTATCGTAACCGAAGAAGGCCTGAAGAAGCTTCAGGAGGAGCTGGAATACCTCAAGACTACCAAGCGTAAGGAGGTCGTGGAGGCCATTCGTGTAGCCCTTTCCTTCGGTGACCTTTCCGAGAACAGTGAATACGACGAGGCCAAGAACGAGCAGGCTAAGACCGAGGCCCGCATCAGCGAGCTGGAGGAGAGCTTAAAGCACGTGAAGGTGATCTCCGACAGCGACGTCACCACCGATACCGTTAACGTGGGTAACCGCGTGAAGGTCTACGACGAGGCCTTCGAGGAGGAGATCCTCTATACCATTGTCGGCTCTACCGAGGCCAATCCTCTTGAGGACAAGATCTCCGATCAGTCGCCCATCGGCGCTGCCCTCATTGGCCGTCAGGTCGGTGAGACCGTCGAAGTGACCACGCCCGGCGGCGCGATCACCCTGAAGATTCTGGAGATCAGCAAGTAACCGTCTCCGAAAAGAAAGGACCGTCATCATGGATAATGCACAGGAAAAGAACCCGTCGGTCACGACGGAGCAGGATCTTCACGAGCTGCTTCGCGTTCGCTATGAAAAGCTGGACGAAATGAAGGCCCAGGGAAAGGATCCCTTTGAAATCACCAAGTACGATCAGACTCACCACAGCGCCGAGATCAAGGACGATTTCGACGCGCTGGAGGGGAAGACCGTCAGCATCGCGGGACGTATGATGTCCAAGCGTATTATGGGCAAGGCCTCCTTCTGCAACGTGCAGGATCTGAAGGGCAACATTCAGTGCTACGTCGCCCGGGATTCGGTGGGTGAGGAGGAATATAAGGCCTTCAAGAAGTTGGACATCGGCGATCTTGTTGGTGTCAAGGGTGAGGTCTTCCGTACCCGTACCGGCGAGGTGTCGGTTCACGCTACCGAGGTCACTCTGCTCTCCAAGAGCCTGCAGATCCTTCCCGAAAAGTACCATGGTCTTACCAACACCGATATGCGCTACCGTCAGCGCTACGTTGACCTCATCATGAACGAGGAGGCAAAGACTACCTTCCTTCGCCGTTCCAAGATCATCAGCACCATCCGCCGTTACCTCGACGGACAGGGCTTTATGGAGGTGGAGACCCCCATGCTGGTCTCCAACGCCGGCGGTGCCGCTGCCAGACCCTTTGAGACTCACTTCAACGCCCTGGATCTGGACGTGAAGCTCCGCATCTCCCTTGAGCTGTACTTAAAGCGACTGATCGTGGGCGGCATGGAAAAGGTCTACGAGATCGGCCGTGTCTTCCGTAACGAGGGCCTGGATACCCGTCACAATCCCGAGTTTACCCTGATGGAGCTCTACCAGGCCTATACCGATTATCACGGCATGATGGATCTGACCGAGAATATGTTCCGTTACGTGGCGAAAGAGGTGCTGGGCACCACCACCATTACCTACAACGGTGTGGAGATGGATCTGGGCAAGCCCTTCGAGCGCATCACCATGGTGGACGCCGTTAAGAAGTATGCCGGCGTGGATTTCAACGAGATCAAGACGCTGGAGCAGGCCCGTGCCGTGGCCAAGGAGCACCACGTGGAATACGAGGAGCGCCATCTGAAGGGTGACATTCTGAATCTCTTCTTCGAGGAGTTCGTGGAGGAGCATCTGATCCAGCCCACCTTCGTCATGGATCATCCCATTGAGATCTCTCCCCTCACCAAGAAGAAGCCCGGCAATCCCGAATACGTGGAGCGCTTTGAGATGTTTATGAACGGTTGGGAGATGTGCAACGCCTACTCCGAGCTGAACGATCCTGTGGATCAGAGAGAGCGCTTTAAGGCCCAGGAGGCCCTTCTTGCCCAAGGAGATGAGGAGGCCAATACCACCGACGAGGACTTCCTCTATGCCCTTGAGCTGGGTATGCCCCCCACGGGCGGTATCGGTTACGGCATCGACCGTATGGTTATGCTCCTCACCGACAGCGCGTCGATCCGCGACGTGTTGTTGTTCCCCACAATGAAGCCCCTGGACTAAAAGGGACAATATAAGAACTTATAAGAAGATATAAGAACTTCCCAAAATCTTCTTACCACAGTTCGACTAAAATTTAACGGACTATGGAAATTCCATAGTCCGTTTCTACATAAGGAGGGAGTTTATTGGGGATTTCAAATAATTTTGAGCCAACAAAGCACATATGTAAATTTGGATTTGAATTATACGACCACGCAACACTAAACCCGCAAAGATATAATATATTGTGTGATTTGTATAGAAAAGAATTGATTTTTGAATTTATAAATAAGAGAACAGAAGAAGTAAACGAAGTTTTTGGTTTTATGCTGAGTGAGACCGCACTCAATTCACTTCTTCCGTTAATTGAGTGGGATGTCTTTGAAGAATACCGAGATTTGCCGTTTGAATGGGAATGGGATTTTAATAATGGCCATATAGGATATCGAGATGGTTGGGGTTACAAGTTTTGGTGTCTGTCCGAATCGGGAAAACCACTTTTACAAGTATATATGAATTGTGTTTTTGCAGAAGATAAACTACCACCGTATGAAAGACTTTTAGGTTGGGTCAGAACAAACTATAGACATAAAAAACAACTTAAAGGAAGGGATATGTTCTGGTGAGAATTTACCACAATTTTACCAGAGTTTTGGGATAAATTATAAAGTGTTATGAGAAGATATAAGAAAATCTTAATTTTTAGTGTTTTCTAAAGCCAATAAATAAAAGGATATAAGAATTTATAAAACTTTTTCAAACTCATTTTTGGCGTCTCCCCACGATGAAGCCCCTTGATTAAGAAAATGCCGTAAAATAGCGGTATTACAGTGCTTTCACAAACCCGCCAAACCCGATTTGCGACACTTTTACGACAAATAAAAAATGAAAACACCCTATGACTGTCAAAGTCATAGGGCGTTTTTGCGTTTGTCGCTTCGCGAAGCATTCGCTTTATGGAAAAGATTTAGGCCAAGTAGAAAGACAATGATGCATACGGCAGAGCCGGTTGCAGCATTCATGATGCGAATCTCTGTTTCAGTCATCCCCTCAAAGGACACAAGCATGGACCTTTGCAAAGAAAATATGGAAACAAAAGCGTCGGCAAAGGATATATTTCGTAAAGTAATCAATTTTGCCGAGGTGCTTTTCCGCACCTTGATCCAATTGACGGTTGCAAGTATGATTTTTCCAAAAGCATATACTGCAATCGTCAGCATGACGATCAAATGAAATTCCTTACCCCTGTCTTTGACAAAAGCAAGAATTACCGTTCCAACGAGGGAGATAGATAATGCCATTAGCATTATCCCCGTAAATCGAATGACGAAGTGCTCCTTGCCCTTGCGTTGAAGAACGATAAATCGAACGGTGCTCAGGATGGCATAATACACTCCGATGGTAAAGAGCCACCACGAGCGTGTCGCTATGCCGCAAACAACGTAGTAGGCACTGTAAACCATATTGAACGTCAAACGGATACGTGCGGGCCTTGGCATGCTATCCATTTGCATTTTGATTACCGTAAATACAGACCGAGATGATTTCGGATATTTCCTGAATAGACTTGTCGCAACCGTTTCGCACCCATTCCAAAACGATGGCATTGATGCCGGTTAGATAATACAGCATCACATAGGGCCTGTTCTCTTGCGGATAATGAAATCGATCCAGAATCGGATTGAAAATGTTTTCAAACATTCGCTTATATACGTCTTCGAACCCCAAAGTCTTATTATGGAGCAATGCTGTTCCAAATACCTCTTTGTTGTCTCTGATATAGGTTAAATATGGCGATAAATACTTATCGCATATAAACATCAGCTCATCCAGTTCACATTCCGCAAGGTTGAAGGCAATGGCTTGCGTATCCGTTGAAAAATAGGACAGAAAATCGTTTAGCAAATACCTCGTTGTTTCGTTCAATAAATCGCCAATGGTTTCGTAATGCAAATAAAAGGTAGAGCGATTGACACCTGCCGTTTCGCAAATTTCCTTTACGGTCAGATAGGCAAGTGGTTTCTTTTTTAGCAGGGCAATCAAGGCAAGGTCCATTTTTGCAGCAGTATGAAAGTATTTGCTTTCGAACTGATTCATCTTACCGCTCCTGGCTGTTTTTCTTTATTTTTCTGAAATTTCGCGGGCCAGCTGCACGATTTCGAAAGCGTATTTTGCCTTGCCCTTTTCAAGCAGCTTCTTATAAATCGGGTAATTGACCCCGCAACCGATCAGCCCAAGGATACCAACCAGAATGCCGATCGCCATGCTGTTTCCGATTACCTCCATGGCCAGGGACATCCCGGCACCAAAGACCAGTGCAAAGACAATTCCCCAAGTGTAGGTGAAAATCGTCGCCGGGAGCTTGGCACGGCTGTCTAACTTTTTCAGGGCAACGATTTTGGAATCTTTCTTGGGCGCATAGTCCTTTGCGATGGATTCTGCGATTAGCTTGTCAGTGTTCATGTGTTGAACCTCCTTACGTTTTTTACAAGGACATTCTAACACGAAAGGGCGGTGTTTGGAACAACATCAAATCCCAACTCTGTCGATTTACAACCATTGTATCATAAAGAACAGAGGATTTCAATACCCTTACGGCGCCGTCATATGAAAACGGTCGGGGGCCATGTAACATGTGATCCGCGACGGCCTTACGGTGCATCGGGAAGCGTGAACGCGACATGCAGTCAGAGATGCTGTAAGGGAAAGGAGCCGTGCGAGCGCACGGCTCCTTTATCCTTATGAAATGTTACTTTTTTATAATTCCCTTGAAAACCGCTCTGCGGTATGGTATACTGTTGTCATAAATCTTTTTGCGAGGAAACCACCATGTTTGCAAAAGTTAAATATTGGTTTCAAAACTACTGGTATTACTATAAATGGCCTGTGATCCTGATCTCCTTTTTCGTAGGGGTGCTCTTGTTTTGCTTCCTTCAGGCCGAGACGCGTGAGCGGGCCGATGCCTACATACTGTATACCGGCCCTCACTTCTTTGAGATGGGAGAAAAGGCATCGCTTGAAAGCGCCTTTTCCCAAAATATGCGGGACGACTACGACGGCGACGGGAAGAAAACCATCTCCATCGTAGATATGCCCGCCTTCTCCGACGAGGAGATCAAGGAGGCCGTCGGCACCCCGGAGGATATGAGCTTGATGCTGAAATACGCCCCGTACACCTACGACCGGGTGATGGAAAACTTTTCTCAGCAGGCCTTTGCCGGCGAGACGGTGATCTGTCTTCTCGATCCCCATTGGTTTGGGGTGTTAAAGGAGAACAAGGGCTTGGTGCCGCTGGAGGAGATCCTCGGATACAAGCCGGACGGTATGGTAGACGAATACGGCGTGACGTTTTCCACGCTGGCCTTCTCACAGTTCTTTGAGGCGGCAGGGAAGCTGCCCGAGGACACCGTGATCTGCTTCCGCCGCCTTTCCACGGCGTCGGCTTTTACGGGAAGGGAAGCCGCCGAGAAGAACTACGCAAACAGCAAAAAGGTTCTCTGCGACATCTTTGCCTTCTCCTGACCGAGGCTTTCGTCAGAGGAGGCCGTAGTAGGCAAGGATTCCGTTATAGATGCCGGTGGCAAAGGCGTTGGGATCGTTTGCCATGAGATTGGCGTCCCCCGCGTTGGTGATGAAGCCAAGCTCAATGAGAACGGCGGGCATCCGTGTCTTACGGAGCACCCACAGACTGGGGCGGACGTTCATGCCACGATTGGGGAGGCCTGTTGTCTGATTCAGCCAATAGAGGATGTTCTCTCCCATGGGGTACCCCTGGGAGGCCTCGGAATAGGCGAAGCCCTCGCTGCCCGATGCCGTCTCGATGGTGGAGGCGTTGGCGTGGATGCTGATGTAGAAGTCGGCGCCCCAGGCGTTGGCCGCATCGGTGCGAGCCTTTAAGCTGGAGGCCACGCTGGTGCCCAGGATCTCCTCGGGGGAGTTTCGCGAGAGCCGCACCTCGAAGTTGGGATCGGCCGCCAGAAGCTCGGCGGTGAGGCGTCCTACCTCGTAGGTGATGTCCTGCTCGTAGTAGCCGTTGCCCTCGGCACCGGCGTTGGGATTACGGGGGTTATGTCCCTGATCGATAAAAATTTTGATCGCCATGAAATACCTCTCCTTTTGGTAAGAAACGGGATAAGGCCGTTTTTTTCAGTATATGCGGAGAGTGCAAAAGGGTTTCTGTATGGAATTTCAAAGAATACGCCACCTTCTAAGCTGTACCCGCCGTGCAGTGGAGGTGTACCATATGATCGAGGAGGGCGACCGCATTGCGGTGGGGCTTTCGGGAGGCAAGGACTCCCTCGCCCTGTTTTGCGCTCTTGTAAATCTGCAGATGTTCTATCCCAAGAAGTTTGAGCTGGTGGGTATTACCGTGTCCATGGGCTTTGAGGGGATGGATTTTACGCCGCTTCGTGAGTTCTGCCTTGCTTGCGGTGCCGAATATAAGCTGGTGGAGAGTGAGCT
>SVSM01000026.1 GCA_015064295.1 Oscillospiraceae bacterium
CTCCTCGTCCATAGCGATGTCGCCGCAGCCGGAAACGCAGCACTTACCCATGCCGCGGGCAACGACGGCAGCGTGAGAGGTCATACCGCCGCGGACGGTCAGGATACCCTGAGCGGCCTTCATACCGGTGATGTCCTCGGGAGAGGTCTCAAGACGAACCAGGATGACCTTCTTGCCGGCAGCCTTCCAAGCCTCGGCGTCCTCAGCGGAGAAGACGACCTGGCCGCAGGCGGCACCGGGGGAAGCACCGAGACCCTTACCCATAGGAGTAGCGGCCTTCAGAGCCTTGGCGTCGAACTGGGGATGGAGCAGGGTGTCCAGGTTACGGGGATCGATCATGCTGACGGCCTCAGCCTTGGTCTTGTGACCCTCGGCAACGAGGTCAACGGCGATCTGAAGAGCTGCCTGAGCAGTTCTCTTACCGTTACGGGTCTGGAGCATATAGAGCTTCTCGTTCTCAACGGTGAACTCCATATCCTGCATATCGTGATAGTGGTTTTCGAGGATCTCGCAGACCTTCTTGAACTGCTCGAAGGCAGCGGGGAACTTCTCGGCCATCTGAGCGATGGGCATAGGCGTACGCACGCCGGCGACAACGTCCTCACCCTGTGCGTTGGTAAGGAACTCACCCATCAGCTTCTTCTCGCCGGTAGCGGGGTCACGGGTAAAGGCAACGCCGGTACCGCAGTCCTCGCCCATGTTACCGAAGGCCATGGCCTGTACGTTAACGGCAGTACCCCAAGAGTAGGGAATGTCGTTGTCGCGACGGTAAACGTTGGCGCGGGGGTTGTCCCAAGAACGGAAGACGGCCTTGACGGCGCCCATCAGCTGCTCCTTGGGGTCGGAGGGGAAGTCCTGACCGATCTTGGCCTTGTACTCGGCCTTGAACTGGTTAGCCAGCTCCTTCAGATCGTCGGCGGTCAGCTCAACGTCGAGCTTGACGCCCTTTTCTTCCTTCATCTTGTCGATGAGCTCCTCGAAGTACTTCTTACCGACCTCCATAACGACGTCGGAGTACATCTGGATGAATCTTCTGTAGCAGTCGTAAGCCCAACGGGGATTGCCGGACTTCTTGGCCATAACCTCAACCACGTCCTCATTCAGACCGAGGTTCAGGATGGTGTCCATCATACCGGGCATGGATGCGCGGGCACCGGAACGAACCGACACGAGAAGGGGATTCTCAAGGTCACCGAACTTCTTGCCGGTAACGCCTTCCATCTTAACGATGTATTCGTTGATCTCAGCCATGATCTCGGGGTTGATCTGACGGCCGTCCTCGTAGTACTGGGTGCAGGCCTCGGTGGAAATGGTGAAGCCCTGGGGAACGGGAAGACCGATGTTGGTCATCTCTGCGAGGTTTGCGCCTTTACCGCCGAGAAGCTCACGCATGTTAGCGTTGCCTTCGGTGAAAAGATAGCAATACTTTTTTGCCATAGTTTGACATCCTCCAATAAATTATTGTTAAATTTTGTCCGTTCCTCATTTTACCATACTTATTAAAAAAAAACCACCGTTTCGGCAATTATTTACAATTCATTCAAAAATTTAGACGACAGGAAGAAAAATGAAGAAACTCTTTAGAATAATTTGGGATTTTGGACAGAAGAAAGTGATTTTGGGATCCCCTTTACCCGTGACGGGGAGGACTTGAGGGACGGTTTTCGGGAGAAGCAGCAGCAAAATTCATTATTTCGCCGAGAAATATTCGCAAGTCGATCACAAATTTCGCTTGCAAATCCTTCCTAACTGTAATATAATAGAACGAGCGGACGAAATTCCGCCTTTCTTGCTGTACGGACATGGGAGGACAGATGATATGCACGCTATTTTGAAGCGCTTGGCCGAAATCGGCATTTCGGAGAACGAACTTTTGCTGTTTGAGCCCCTCTCGGCCCACGCTGCCGCATGGCAGGGCTTTGCCGACGTGGAGAGCCGTTCCGATTATTATGAGGCGGTGCAGTGTTATATTCGCACCGTCGCGCTATCCTTTGCCGAGCGCGGGGTGAAGCTTCATTCCCTCGATGGGGTGATGATCTCTCCTCTTGCCGTAATCGGAGAGGGGACCGAGATCTATCCCAACGTGCAGATCCGTCACGGCGTTACGATCGGCAAAAACTGCGTCATCGGATCGGGCAGCGTCATCGAGAACAGTACCGTGGGCGACGGCTGCGTGATCAACGCTACCCAGATCTACCAGTCCATCCTGGACGACGACGTCAGGATCGGACCCTTCTGTCACGTTCGTCCCAACACCCATCTGTGTCGGGGTGTCCGCATCGGCGATTTTGTGGAGGTCAAAAACAGTACGGTGGGTCAGGATACCCACGCCTCCCATTTGACTTACATCGGTGACAGCGACGTGGGAGAACGGGTCAACTTCGGCTGCGGTACCGTCACCGTCAACTACGACGGCAAGAAAAAGTCCCGCACCGTCATAGGAAACGATGCCTTTATCGGCTGTAATACCAACCTCATCGCTCCCGTCCGGATCGGAGACCACGGCTTCACCGCCGCCGGCTCTACCATTACCGACGACGTGCCGGACGATGCTCTCGGCATTGCCCGCGCAAGACAGATCAACAAGGACGGCTGGGTCATCAAGAAACAACAGGGTTGATCCCAAAGGATAACGAAATATGGCTAACATTTTTGATCTCTTCAAGCAAATCGAAACCAAGCGGGAGCCTCTTGCACCCGTCACGCATATCGTGGCGGGGCTTGGCAATCCTGGTAAGGAATACGCTGAGACTCGTCATAACGCCGGCTTTATGGCTGTGGATTATCTGGCGCAGAAGCTGGGTGTGACCGTCAACCGCGCCAGATTTGACGCTCTGACGGGGGAGGCCGTCATCGGCGGCAAGCGGGTGCTTCTCATGAAGCCCCAGACCTTTATGAACCGCTCCGGTCAGTCGGTACGGGACGCTGCGGCGTTCTATAAGATCCCGCCGGAGAACGTCCTCGTTCTCTGCGACGACATCAATTTAGACGTCGGCAGGCTCCGCATCCGCCGCAAGGGAAGCGATGGGGGACAAAAGGGGCTCCGGGACGTGATCTATCAAATGAATGCCGATACCTTCCCCCGCATCCGCCTCGGCGTCGGCAAGGTGCCCCAGGGCGGGGACGTGGTGAACTGGGTTCTGGGACGGATCCCCGAGGCAGACCGCAAGGCTTTCTTTGAGGTCGTCGAGAAAACGGCCGATGCCGTGCCTTTGGTTCTGGCGGGCAAGATCGACGAGGCCATGGGAAAATATAACTGATATGAGTATGTTACTGAGTAAATTCCGGGAGGAAAGGGAATATCGGGAGCTGGTGGCGACGTTAAACACCCAGCTGACCGGCCGCATTCCCCGTCCCGCGCGGCTGATCGGTCTCTGCGAGGGGGCACGTCATGCCCTGCTTGCCGGGCTACTTTCCGACGTGATGCCGGAAGGGAAGGGGCCTGCCTTGCTGTTCGTTCACGACGAAAAGGAGGCCGTGCGGACCTTTACGGCGCTGAGCGCCATGGGCCACGCCCCGAGGATCTACAATTTCCGCGATTACGTGTTTTATCCCATCACCGCCTCCCATGAGTACGAGCATGAGAGGCTTGGCGTGCTGACGGCGATCCTGGACGGAAGCTGTGACGTAGTCATCACCACCCCCGACGCCGCCATGCAATATACCATTCCCAAGGAGCGTTTACAAAACGCTGTCCGCACCCTTTCCTCGGGTGAGACCGTGGATCCCGAGGAGATCCGTGCCTTTTTGATTCGAAGCGGCTATCAGGCCATGGAGATGGTGGACGGCGTGGGGCAGTATTCGGTCCGTGGCGGCATTTTTGATATTTATCCCCCCGGTGCGGAGTATCCCGTGCGCCTGGAGTTTTTTGGCGACGAGATCGACAGCATGGGCACCTTTGACATTCTGTCCCAGCGCCGTATCGAGCCGGTTGACTCGGTACGCCTCACCCCGGCAAGGGAGCTTCTCCCCGACGAGGAGGCCTGGGAACGGTTAAAGAAGGCGGTGTCTCACCAGCGCAAGCGGGCCTCCTCCGATCACGCCCAGGAGATCCTCGGCGCCGAGCTGGAGGTCATCGAGACGCGGGGGGAGCTCCGCTTTGCCGATAAATATATCAGCGTGATCTATCCCGAAAAGGCTTGCCTTCTGGATTATTTTGATGCCGCCTCCTTTGTGGTCTGCGAGGAGCTTGCCGCCTCGGCCGATCGGATCAAGTCCTACGAGTGGCATCAGAAGCAGGCGGTGACCTCCTTGCTTGAGGAGGGGCTGATCGCCGCCTCCTTGGCCGATTACGGAAAATGGCAGGAGGATTTCACCGACTTCGTCTCTACGCATCCCGGTCTCATCGTGGACGCCTTTATGAGCAGTATGGCCGATATGAAGCTTTCGGCCATGTTCAGCATGATGACCAAGCAGACCGTTTCCTACAGTGACAATTTCGAGCTTCTTCTCGAGGACCTTGAGGGCTATCGGAAGGGCGGCTATGCCACGGTCATCCTTTGTGAGAACGAGGTCATGGCCAAAAATCTGTCGGGTATGACCCGGGAAAAGGGCCTTTCCATTCCGGTCCTTCCTCCCGAGGCGTCGATGCCGCAGGACGCGGATGCCGTCATCACCTACGGGCTCAATCTTGCCGGCTTTGAGCTTCCCACCTCCCGCTTTGCCGTTCTGTCCACCTATCCCGCCGGCAGCACCTACTCGGGAGCAAGGGCGACACGCAATAAGAAGGCGGGAAAAAAGAAATCGGCTCAGGAAAAGATCATGTCCTACGCCGACCTCCGCGAGGGGGACTACGTGGTGCACGTGAATCACGGCATCGGCATGTTCCTCGGGATCCAAAGCGTGACCGTGGAGGGTGTTACCCGTGATTATATCAAGCTGAAATACGCCGGTACCGACGTGCTGTATCTGCCCTGTGAGCAGCTTGACAGCATTTCCAAGTATATCGGCGCCAAGGGGGAGGACGGCACCCTGAAGCTGTCCCGCATGGGAGGCGCCGAGTGGACTAAGGCCAAGGGCCAGGTCAAGGCGGCGGCCAAGGAGATGGCCAAGGAGCTGATCAAGCTCTACGCCGAGCGTCAGCGCCGCCCCGGCTATGCTTTCTCGTCGGACGACGAGATGCAACGGGATTTTGAGGCGGCCTTCCCCTATGCCGAGACCGACGGGCAGTTGATCGCTATCCGCGAGGTCAAGCGGGACATGGAAAAGCCCCGCCCCATGGATCGTCTGCTTTGCGGGGACGTGGGCTTCGGTAAGACCGAGGTAGCCCTCCGCGCCGCCTTCAAGGCGGTAGGCTCCGGAAAGCAGGTAGCCATTTTGGTGCCAACTACCATTTTGGCTCTCCAGCATTACCAAACTCTGATTGCACGTCTTCGCGGCTTTCCCGTGAAGGCCGATATGATCTCCCGCTTCCGCTCTCCCAAGCAGCAGCAGGAGACTCTCCGCCGCCTTCGCCGCGGTGAGATCGATATCATCGTGGGAACCCACCGCATCGTGTCCAAGGACGTGGTGTTCAAGGATCTCGGTCTTGTGGTGGTCGACGAGGAGCAGCGCTTCGGTGTGGCGGCCAAGGAAAAGCTCAAGCAGCTTTCGGCCGGGGTGGATACCCTGACCTTGACGGCGACGCCCATCCCCCGTACCTTAAACATGGCCATGAGCGGCATCCGCGATATGTCGGTTCTGGAGGAGGCACCCACCGATCGGGTGCCGGTACAGACCTACGTGCTGGAATACGACGACGTGATCCTGTCGGAGGCCATCAAAAAGGAGCTTCGCCGCGGCGGACAGGTGTTCTACCTCCATAACCGCGTGGAATCCATGTCCGACGTACTGGCACAGGTCTCGGCTATGGCCCCCGACGCCAGGATCGCCACCGCCCACGGTAAGATGGATAAGGAGGAGCTGTCCGACATCTGGCGCTCCATGCTGAACGGTGAGATCGACATTCTCATCAGTACCACCATCATCGAGGCGGGAGTGGACGTTCCCAACGCCAATACCCTCATCATTGAACACGCCGACCGCCTGGGACTGGCCCAGCTTCATCAGATCCGCGGCCGTGTGGGACGCTCCTCCCGTCGCGCCTACGCCTACTTCACCTATCCCAAAGGCGCGATCCTTTCGGATATTGCCGCCAAGCGTCTCGGCGCCATCCGGGAATACACCGAGTTCGGCTCGGGCTTTAAGGTGGCGCTCCGCGATCTTGAGATCCGCGGGGCGGGAAACCTTCTCGGCTCGGAGCAGCACGGACACATGGAGACGGTGGGATACGATATGTATATGCGGATTCTGAACGAGGCCATTTTGGAGGAGAAGGGCGAGACGGTTGCCAAGAGGATCGAATGCACCGTGGAGATGAACGTCAGCGCCTATATTCCCGAAAGCTATATCAAAAGCCCCGTTCAGCGGATCGACGCCTATAAGAAGATCTCGCTGATTGAGACCAAGGAAGACCGCATGGACGTGGTCGACGAGCTGCTTGACCGCTACGGCGAGCTGCCGCGACCGGTGGCGATGCTCCTTGACGTGGCGCTCCTGCGGTCCTTCGGCTCGGCCTGCGGGATCGGAAAGATCGTGAAGAGAGGGAATTCCGTTCTCTTCTATCCCGAAAGGATGGATCTTGCCGTCTGGCCGCGGATGGCGGCGGAGCGGCGGGGATCGCTGCTTCTGACCTTGGAGACCAAGCCCTACGTGACCCTGCGCTGCAAGGCCGGCGAGGATCTTTTTGAGGCGGCCACCGATCTTTTGGCTGCCTTCATGAAGCTGCGTGACGAGATCAATGCGCCGGTGGAGGCGCCCTCTGAGAAAGGATGTTGAATATGAAACGAAAACAAACTGTCCTGGCACTGCTCCTGGCTGCTGCGATGCTGCTGCCTTGCTTCATGGTCTCCTGCTCCCGAACCGACTATGATGTAGTCATGGAGTACAACGGGATCAAGCTGACTGAGGATATGTACTACTACTGGATGTCCACCTTCAAGCGGAACATCCTCAGCTCCTATTCCGACGCCCGGGATACCGAGGCCTTTTGGGGGCAGAAGTACGACGATACCCGAACCGTGGGGGAATACTTTACCGAGATCATCCAGAGGCGGATCATGAATTATCTGATCTGCCAGGATCTCTATAAAAAGAATAGCCTGAAGCTGGAGGACGACGTCAAGCAGGCCATCAAGGACGACATTAACGAAAAGATCCAGTACTACGGCAGCCGAGGCGCCCTGAATCAGGAGCTTGCGGCGGTGATGATGGACGTGGATTCCTTAAAAGACGTCTACACCTGGGAGGAGAAGCACGACTGCGTCTACAACTGGCTTTACGGTAAGGGTGGTGTCAACGAGGTGACCGACGCCAAGCTGACCGAGTATTACGAGAAAAACTACTCCTGCATCCGGTATATCGTCTTCTATACCACCAAGATCGAGACCGACAAGGACGGCAACTACGTTTACGACGAAAACGGTCAGCCGGTGACCAAGGATTTGACCGAGGAAGAGCTGAATAAGAAGCTGGCCGACGTGGAGGCCTGCTTTGACAAGCTGAAGAACGGCGGAGACTTCGAGGCCCTGCGGAAGCAGTACAGCGAATACGACACCTCCGCCTATCCCAACGGCTTCCTCCTCTCGGCAAACGAGTTGAGCATCTGGGGCCCTGACATCATCTTGGCTACGCAGAAGGCCAAGGCGGGAGACGTTTACAAGGTGGAGGAGGAGTCGGCTGTCTTCCTCCTTTGCAAGTATGAGCTTCCCGGCCTCGGATCTCTTGGCGAATCGGATCTTGAGCAGATCCAGGGGCTTTCCTCCTATGCCACCGCCGAGCTCTACGACGAATTTTTCGGCGAGCTTCAAAAGAACGTGGTGCTTCACCAGGACGTTTTGGCCAAGTATCGGCTGGAGACCGTCAAGGCAAGTCCCTTCTATTCGATGTAAGACGGAAAAGTTGCAAAAAATTTCAAAAAAGACTTGCATTCTGCGGAAGAATGTGGTATACTACCGTATGTAGTGTAAAATAAGGAGTATTAAGAGTAGGTTGACGCCTACTCTTACTTCTTTGTTTAGACGAAAATTCAAAAAAGGCAAGGTATCTTGGATGGCAGGAAACCGCAAGAACATCGCCGATACGGTGTGGGAGCTGATCCTCCCCACGGTGTCGGAGCAGGGATGCTCTCTCTGGGACGTGGAGTACGTGAAGGAAGGCGCGCGCCAGATCCTTCGTGTGACCATCGACCGGGCGGAGGGCGTCGACATCGACCACTGCGAAGCGGTCCATCGGGCGATCGATCCGATCCTCGACGAGGCCGATCCCATTCCGGTGGCGTACTATCTGGAAGTCTCCTCTCCCGGCTTGGAGAGGGAGATCCGCCGTCCCTTCCACTTTGCGGTGGTCATGGGACAAACGGTGGACGTGAAGCTCTTTACCGCGGTGGACGGGGTAAAGCAGCTGACCGGTACGCTTGAGGCGTACGACGAAGAAGGACAGACCTTTACGGTGGACGGCCATACGATACCCCTGGAAAAGGCGTCCAAGATCAGCTTGCATTTCGATTTTGAGGATGAAAGGTAATACCGGAGGAAAGAAAAAAGAAGATGAATAACGAATTTTTTGAAGCATTGGATCTGCTGGAAAAGCAGAAGGGTATCCCCAAGGAGTATATGCTGGAGCGTGTGGAGGCTGCTCTCGTCAGCGCCTTTAAGCGCGACCAGGGTGCCGGCGCCAACGTGCGCATCGTGCTGGATCCCGATAAGAGAGACGTGAGAATGTTTCGCCAGTACGACGTGGTGGAGGAGGTCGAGAACCCCGAAACCCAGATCACGGTAGAGGACGCCAAGAAAATGAACCGCCACTATAAGCTGGGCGGCGTGGCCGAGCAGGAGCTGAAGATGAAGAACTTCCGCCGTCTCAGCGCCCAGACCGCCAAGCAGGTCATCATTCAGGGTATCCGCGAGGCGGAGAGAGGCATGATGATCAAGGAATATGAAAACAAGCACGAGGAGATCATCACCGCGACCGTCATGCGGACCGATGACGTGACCGGCAACGTGACCGTGGATACCGGTACCTCCATGGCTACCCTCATCAAGGGTGAGCAGATCCCCGGAGAGACCTTTGCCGACGGTGAGAAGATCAAGGTCTTCGTTACCGAGGTCAGAAAGGAGAGCAAGGGGCCCCTTGTCACCCTTTCCAGAACCCACCCCGGACTGGTCAAGCGCCTTTTTGAGCTGGAGGTGCCCGAGATCCAGGACGGCACCGTCATCATCAAGGGCGTTACCCGTGAGGCAGGCTCCCGCAGTAAGGTGGCCGTCTATTCCCGCGACGAGAACGTGGATCCCGTCGGCGCCTGCATCGGCGCGCGGAGCATGCGTATCACCAATATCATCCGTGAGCTCGGCGGCGAGAAGATCGACATCATCAAGTACAGCGAGACGCCCGAGGAGTACATCAGCGCCGCGCTTTCCCCTGCTACCATCAACGAGGTCATCATCGAAGACGAGCGCGTTTGCCGCGTTTACGTCGACGCCGATCAGCTCTCCCTTGCCATCGGTAAGGAGGGCCAGAACGCTCGCCTGGCAGCCCGTCTCACCGGCTATAAGATCGATATTAAGGTAAGTCAGTGAGGGATGCAGATTGCCGCAGGTACAAAAGAAGATACCCGAACGCCGTTGCGTAGGGTGCGGTAATCCTTTCCCGAAAAAGGATCTTGTTCGGGTGGTGAAGACACCCGACGGCAGCATCGAGCTGGACTTCACCGGCAAAAAGGCGGGAAGAGGGGCTTACGTCTGCCGAAACATTGACTGCCTGATCAAGGCAAGAAAGGCAAAACGGCTGGAGCGCAGCCTGAACACCTCGATCCCCGAGGAGGTCAGTGAGGCGCTTGAAGCCGAGCTCAAACAGTATGCCGAAACCGACTGATATGGAAAAAGTCATCGCGGAGGCGCAGATCAAAAGCAAGCTCTTAACCATGGCGGGCTTCGCCATGCGGGCAGGGAAGCTGGTCTGCGGGACCGATAAGATCTGCGATGAGATCCGCCGTCACGGATGGCCGGAGGACGGCTCGGGCGGAAACGCCCGCCCCATGGGTGTGGTGCTTCTTACCGCCGACGCCTCCGATAACACCAAAAAGCGGATCACCAACGCCTGCCGTTACTACCAGGTGGAGCTGATCGTGTCTCCCCTGACGTCGGAGGAGCTGGCCGCCCGGATCGGTAAGGCGGCGGCAGCGGCTTGCGCAACCTTTGACAAAGACTTCGCCGACGGTATGAAGAAAGCAGTCGGTATCTCCCGCGACAACAGACGGAAAGGCGTCTGAACGTCAAGAAAGGATGGGTCACTGAATGATTAACAATCAAAAGTATAAAATGAATACCCTTGCCAAGGATCTGAACATGAAGAGCAAGGATCTTATCGATCTGTTTGCCAAGCTTGGTATGGCGGATCGGAAGCATTCCTCGGTGGTGGAGCCGGAGGAATTCAACGTGGTTTTGGAGGTTCTGACTGCCGAGAAGCAGATCTCGAACTTCGATGATTACATGGCCGGTAAGGTTACCATTGACCGGGTGCTCACGGCGGAGGAGATCGCCGCCGCCGAGGCAAAGCTGGCGGCCGAGCGAGCCGAGGCCGAGCGCCTCGCCGCTGAGGCCAAGGCCAAGGCAGAGGCAGAAGCCAAGGCCAAGGCAGAGGCAGAAGCCAAGGCAAAGGCAGAGGCCGAGGCCAAGGCCAAGGCCAAGGAGGAGGCGGAAAAGCGGGCACAAGCGATCCGCCCCGCCCAGCGTCCCCAGACCAAGGACACCTCCCGCTTCGAAAAGCGTCCCGACTTCAATCAGCAAAAGGAAAAGAAGGCGGTCAAGGAGGACAGGAAAAAGCCCCAGACCCCGGCACCCCAGCCCGCCATCGTCATCGGCGGCAAGAAGACCGAGGCCAGCGGTGCCGTGCTTCAGAACAGCAACGAGCACGTGGGCAAGACTCGTGTGGTGGACACCCGGGGAGGAGACGTGGATCTCTCCAAGTACGATGAGAAGCTGGAGAGCTTCGTTGCCACCGATTCCCGCCGCAACGCCTACTCTTCCGAAAAGCAGCGGATCAAGGGAAAGAACGGCCAGAAGCAGAGCGCCCCGCAGGGACGCGAGCGCAGCCGCCGCAATCCCGCTCTTGACCGCAAGCAGCAGATGGAGCTGGAGCGTGCCCGTAAGCAGCAGCTGACCGTGTCCATCCCCGACGAGATCACGGTAGGCGAGCTTGCCAGCCGTCTCAAGGTCACCGCCTCCGAGGTCATCAAGAAGCTGATGATGCTGGGTGTGATGGCCAGCGTCAATCAGGTGGTGGATTACGACACTGCCTACCTGGTAGCCGACGAGCTTGGCGCCAAGGTCAACCACGAGGTTACCGTCACCATTGAGGATAAGCTCTTTGACGAGGCCGAGGACACCGAGGAAAGCCTCGTTTCCCGCGCTCCCGTCGTGGTGGTTATGGGCCACGTTGACCACGGTAAGACGTCGATCCTCGACGCCATCCGTCACGCCAACGTCACCGCAGGCGAGGCCGGCGGTATTACCCAGCACATCGGTGCTTACCGCGTGAACATTGACGGTCAGCCCATTACCTTCCTTGACACCCCCGGCCACGAGGCCTTTACCGCCATGCGTGCCAGAGGCGCCCAGGCAACCGATATTGCCATTCTCGTAGTCGCCGCCGACGACGGCATCATGCCCCAGACGGTGGAGGCTATCAACCACGCCAAGGCAGCAGGCCTTGACATCGTGGTGGCCATCAATAAGATGGATAAGCCCGCTGCCAACCCCGATAAGGTGAAGCAGGAGCTGACCAAGTACGACCTCGTGCCCGAGGAATGGGGCGGCGACGTCATCTGCGTACCCGTTTCGGCCCTCACCAAGAAGGGTATCGATACGCTGCTGGAAAGCGTGCTGATCGTAGCCGAAATGAAGGATCTGAGAGCCAATCCCAACCGCCGTGCCAAGGGTATCGTCATCGAGGCCAAGCTGGATAAGGGCCGCGGTCCCGTTGCGACCATTCTGGTGCAGAACGGTACCCTCCACAGCGGGGATACCATCATCGCCGGTAACGCCGTCGGCCGTGTCCGCGCCATGAAGGACGATAAGGGCATGACCGTTTCCACAGCAGGCCCCTCGGTTCCCGTTGAGATCATCGGTCTTGCCGACGTTCCCACGGCAGGCGACGAGTTCAATGCCGTTGAGGACGAAAGAATGGCCCGTGAGCTGGCAGAGCGCCGCCGTCAGAAGCAGCGCGAGGCCGAGTTGAACGCCAACGCCAAGGTCAGCCTGGACGATCTGTTTGCTCAGATCTCCGAGGGCGCCAAGGAGCTGAACGTCATCGTCAAGGCCGACGTGGTCGGCTCTGCCGAGGCGGTGAAGGCGTCTCTTGAAAAGCTCTCCAACGACGAGGTCAAGGTCCGTGTCATCCACAGTGCCGTAGGCGGTATCACCGAAAACGACGTAACCCTCGCTTCGGCCTCCAACGCCATCGTGGTGGGCTTTAACGTCCGTCCCGACCGTGTGGCTCTGGATTCTGCCGAGCGTCAGAAGGTCGACGTCCGTACCTACCGCATCATCTACGAGTGCATCGAAGAGATTACCGCTGCCATGAAGGGCATGCTGGCTCCCGTCTTCAAGGAGGAGCTTCTCGGTCACGCCGAGGTCCGTCAGACCATCCGCGTGCCCAACGTGGGTACCATCGCGGGCTGCTATATCCTGGACGGTAAGATCACAAGAAAGGCCCAGATCCGCGTCCTCCGCGACAGCGTCGTGATCTTCGAGGACAAGATCTCCTCTCTCAAGCGCTTCAAGGACGACGCCAAGGAGGTAGCCAGCGGCTACGAGTGCGGTGTCGGTCTTGAAAAGTTCAACGACATCAAGGAAGGCGACATTCTTGAGGCCTTCGAAATGGTGGAAGTCAAACAGTAATCATCAAGAAAGGAAGCCGGAATGAAAGAGAAACGGTTCCTGCCCATCTGTCGGCAGGATATGGAAGACCGTGGCTGGGATACGCCCGATTTCGTCTACGTGACGGGGGATGCCTACGTGGATCATCCCTCCTTCGGTCCGGCCATCATCTCCCGCGTTTTGGAGGATGCCGGCTTCCGTGTGGCGATGCTGCCCCAGCCCGATTATAAGAGTGCCGAGGCCTTCCGTGAATTCGGACGTCCCCGTCTCGGCTTTCTGGTGTCGGGGGGCAACATCGATTCCATGGTGGCCCACTATACGGTGTCCAAGAAAAAGCGGAGCTACGATTACTATTCTCCCGGCGGAAAAGCAGGGAAGCGCCCCGATCGGGCGGTGATCGTCTACTGCAACCGCATCCGCGAGGCCTACGGCGACGTGCCGATCATCATCGGGGGTCTTGAGGCCTCTCTGCGTCGCTTCGCTCATTACGATTATTGGGACAACAAGGTCAGACGGAGTATTCTGGTGGATAGCCGTGCCGACCTTCTTGCCTACGGAATGGGTGAGAAGATCCTTCTCCGCATCGCGGAGCTCCTTGACAAGGGAGTCCCTGTTAAGAAGATCCACGACGTCAGGGGCACGGTGTATCTCACAAATCCCGACGATAAGCTTCATTATGAAGCCGTCGGCGGCTTCTCCTACGACGAGCTGAAAAGCGACAAGAAGCGGTACGCCGAGGCCTATAAGCTCCAATATCTGAATCAGGACGCCATCAGCGGCAAGGCCGTTACCGAGCTGTACGACGGTAAGCTGCTGGTGCAGAACCCGCCCATGCCGCCCCTTGAAAGGGAGGAGCTGGATCGGGTCTACGCACTCCCCTATTTACGCACCTATCATCCCTCCTATGAAAAGGACGGCGGCGTTCCTGCCATCGAGGAGGTGCGCTTCTCCATCACCCATAACCGCGGGTGCTTCGGCGGTTGCAATTTCTGCGCCCTCACCTTCCATCAGGGAAGGACGGTACGCTCCCGCAGCATTGCCTCCTGCGTGGCAGAGGCCAAGCAGATCGCGGCCATGCCCGATTTTAAGGGATACATTCACGACGTGGGCGGGCCGACGGCCAATTTCCGCCATCCGGCCTGTGAGAAGCAGCTGACGAGCGGCGTGTGTCTGAACCGCCGTTGTCTTGCGCCGACACCTTGTAAAAATCTCAAGTCGGATCACAGCGAGTACATCCAGCTGCTGAACGAGATCCAGGCCGTTCCCAGTGTCAAGCGCGTGTTTATTCGCTCCGGGATCCGTTACGACTATATGCTGGCAGACAAGAGCCCTGCCTTCTTCCGCAAGCTGGTCACCGATCACGTCAGCGGTCAGCTCAAGGTAGCCCCCGAGCATATTTGCGACAACGTTCTTGCCCTTATGGGCAAGCCGTCGGTAGGGGTCTACGAGCGGTTTAAGGAAACCTATTTCCGCTACTCAAAGGAATGCGGTAAAGAGCAGTACATCGTCCCCTATCTGATGTCCAGTCACCCCGGCAGCACCCTGAACGAGGCGGTGGAGCTGGCGCTGTATCTAAAGCGGAACGGCATCCGTCCCGAGCAGGTACAGGACTTCTATCCCACCCCCGGCACCGTTTCTACGGTGATGTACTATACCGGTATCGATCCCTTGACGGGGAAAGCGGTCTACTGTACCGACGATTATCACGAGAAGCAGCTCCAGCGGGCGCTCTTGCAATACAACCGCCCCGAAAATGCCGATCTGGTCCGCGAGGCCCTCGTTCGTTGCGGCAGGACCGAGCTGATCGGCCGCGGCAAGGACTGCCTTGTGGGCTATGGCAAGCATACCCCCGTTCCCCCCGCACGTCCCGGCATCAGCAAGCTCAATTCCGGCACCCGAGCCAAGCGCGGCGGTAAGCCCGTCGGACGGCTCGGAAACACCCATTCACCGCGGAGCAAGGCCGCCGCGGCAGACAAACGGAAACCGAATGGGAGCAAAAACAGGAAAAAGGGTCGTTAAAATAAAAAAGGAATGGTAAACAAACGTGAACGATACCACAGGAATGCGCTTCCGTGAGTCCTTCCGCGGGTACAATAAGGACGACGTGAACGCCTACATTGAACAGATCCATATGCGGTTCTCCCGCAGGGAATCGGAGCTTCGCGCTCAGATCGCAGAGGTCCAGTCTCTTGCCGGTCAGACGGCAGACGCCGGCCTTCAGGCAGAGCTTGAGGCGCTGAAAATCACCCTGACGGGTGTTGAGGCCGAAAACCGCGACTTAAAGGCAAAGCTGGAGCAGACCCGGCTGGCCTCCGCCGAAGCCGAGACCGAGAACGCCGAAAAGTCCAAGCTCTACGATTCCATGAGCGCCCAGGTGGGCAACATTCTCATCGTGGCCAACAGCAATGCCGATAAGATCGTAAACGACGCCAAGGCAGAGGCCGATAAGCTGAAGGCCGACGCCCTCGCTAAGGCCGAAACGATCAAGCGTGAGACCGAAGAAAAGATGAACGCCATGATCGAGGCACTGGAAACCAAGCTGAAGTACGTGTCCGATCACTGTCTTGCCGAGTATGAAACGGTGGTGACCGAGGCCAGAGCCCGCTTTGGCGAGATCAACGAAACCGTAAAGGCACGCTCGGAGGAGCTGCTTGCCTCGGCAGACCAAAAGAGTAAGGAACTGGAAAAGCAGATCACCGGTGAATATTCGGTATCCGAAACCGTATAATCGGAAAAGGTGCTTATGAAAGACGTCGACAAAACCTACTCGCTCCTCGGTAAAAAGCTGAAGGAGTCGCGCCTGGAGCGAAAGATGACACAGGCCGCCCTGGCGGAGGGGATCGTAACGCGCAATATGCTCAGCCGCATGGAGCACGGTGCGGTGCTGCCGTCTCTGCCGGTCCTCTGCGCCCTTGCGTCACGTCTTGGGGTGCCGGTGGGCTACTTGATCGACGACTACGACGACGGAATGTCTGCCCGCAACCGCCGCTTACTGGACCTGATCAACGCCGAGCTTGCGGAGGGAAATTACGAGGCCTGCCTCAACTTTTGCGAGTGTCTGAACGATTACGAGGAGCAACGGGATGCCATCGCCGCCTTCTGTCGCTTTCATTTGGCAGAGGAGGCTATGTATCGCGGCGAGCTGGCCGAGGCTCTGAAGGGCTTTTCCCGGCTGGCAAAGGAGCCGCAAGCCATGGGGGTCTCTTCGACGCTCTGTTCCCTATACCGCGCCCTTTTGTCGGAGTTTCTCGCCATGCCCGATACCGGAAAGGAGGAGGCCGCTTTTGCGGCACTCGGTCAGTTTGCCACCGCCCCTCACGACCTGGTGACGCTGTCGGGAATCCTGTCCCTCCTTGGAAAGGGAAAAAGGAGCGAAGCGAAGGCCATGCTGTCGGTCTCGGTGTTTGAAGAGCGCAGCTATGGACTCCTATGCGAGGGTAGAATTGCGCTGGAGGAGGGAAAGCCGGAGGTCGCCCGCAAGCTTCTTCTGGAGGCCACGGGCTTTCGTATGCTGCCGCCGGTCATGTGCTACTGCCTGACGCTGCTGGAGTCGTGCGCTGCTTCCCTTAAGGATTATGAGAACGCTTATGCCTATCTGGCAAGGCGTCGGGAGCTTGTGGCTCAGATGACGAAAAACGGTTGACTTTTTTCAAAAAAGTTTTGAAAATCTATTGACAAGACGGGTATTATCTGCTATAATATTACCCGTTACGTGATTGGGGATTTGTGTAATGGCAGCACGACAGACTCTGACTCTGTTTGTGAGGGTTCAAATCCTTCATCCCCAGCCAGAAAAGAACCCACATTTGTCTACGACAAGTGTGGGTTCTTTTCAACTAAATCCACCCTATCGGGTGGGCGAAATCATCTTTGATGATGAAATCTCCTACGGGGATGAAATCCGCCTTGACGGCGGGTGGGTGGATTTAATTTCATCTGCGAAGCAGATTTCATCCGAGTTTACTCGGATTTCATCGCGCTTGCGCGATTTCATTGAAATATCCGAGGATTTACGATATAATCAGTTAACAAATAAGAATATGTTGCACACATCTTTATTGCAGAGGAAAGGTGATAATAATGAAATTATTATTTATGATCGGTAA
>SVSM01000027.1 GCA_015064295.1 Oscillospiraceae bacterium
TGCCGATAATAGGCCTGGAGCATCATCATGCGCTCGTCGCCCGAAAAGGTCTTTTTGATGTGATTGACACCGTCGCGGAGCTTGGCCTCAGTGTCTCTTGCCTGCTCCTGCATGGCGTCGGCGCGGCGGTAGAGAGGAAGAACCAAAAGGTTCATCAAAAGACTGAGGAAGATGATGGAAATACCGGGATTATCCACCAGGCTGTTCACCACCTGGAAGATGATCTCGAACATCAGCTTCAGCGGACCGATGAAAAAGGTCTCAAGAATGGTAACAAACGACATATTACTTTCCCTCCTCCTCTTTCAGCAGTTCATCGTATTTTGCGATCAGATAGTCGGCCGTACGGGCGGCACCTTGGGAAACGTGCTCCCACGTTTCGGCCTTGACCTCCCGTCTGCCCTCGGCATAACGGGGATCGGTCAGGCATTCGTCGATCAGATTTTTAAGGTCCGCCATGTTATCGTCGGTGAGACGGCAGCCGATCCGCGGCAGGGCCGAGGCCGTCCATAAGGGCTTCGTCAGCCACCAGGCGTCGTAGGGCGCCAGATCAAAGTCGGGATCGGTATAGATCACCGGCTTGTCGTACACAAGGGTAAAATCGAAGATGACGCCCGAAAAGTCCGACACCAGAATATCCGAGCGGCGGAGCACGTCAAAGTTGTCGGTATCACGGTTCCATTCCAGCTGCTCCGAGGGCGGATAGGCCGCCATCAGATCGTCCAGCATGGCTTTTTCCGACTGGAAGGACTGGGGATGGGGACGGACGATGATATGATAGCCGGTCTTAAGCAGAACGTCAAGGATCTTACCGCCGTACACTCCGAACAAGGCGCTTTTTCCCCAGGAGGGGGCCAGCAGCACGGTACGGGGATGAGCGGGGGCCTCTCCCTCCTCGGCCAAACGCGCAGCCATGCGGTCCATGTAAGGGATTCCCACGGTATGCAGCTCCTTGGCGGGAAGGCCGCGCAGGGCCTCAAGGGCTTGGACGTCCTCCGCCTGATAGCCACCGGACAGAAGCACCGCATCGTAATAGTCAATACCGAACATACGGTAGAGCACGATCTCACTGGCCGCGTGGGGGATGTGAACGTACCACTTGACTTGCCTTGAGCGCTTCCACTGATAGACGTCAAGGCCGGGGGTGGTGGACAGAACGATGGCGGCATTGAGACAGTTCAGCCGCGCGTAGATCTTGTTACCAGGGCCGATATATTCGGCCTTGAGGTGAGGAAGATCGCAGGTAAGGGCGGGATCGTCCTCCGATGCCGTCAGATAAACGACAGACTTTCCTCGTCTCTCCATTTCACGGCAGATAGGCTCAAATACCGTCCAATAGCGCTTGTTGTCGGAGAAGATCACAAACGGGATCCGGTCGGCGTTCATCTTGACCTTGCCGCCGCTCAATTTAACGCGAAGCTTCATGGCAAACATCCGAACGGAATAGACGGCGGCACCGATGATACCCAGCAGTACCGTAAAGAGCATACTGCCCGTTCCGGGATCGATATAGAAACGCATTTGGTTGTATCCCCTTTCAAAGAGCCGCTTTTTCCGGCGGCAACGCAAGATTGACGGACTGCCGTCCCCGCCAACAGGAGGGCGATCGGCAGAAAACAGCACCATTGTATACGAAAAACGCACGGTAAATTCCGGACAGGGTATCTACCGATGAAATAACCGACCGTTCATTTTTCGTCATATTTCGTTCATTATATCATTTTTCTCGGCAAATTGCAACAGATAAAACAAGTTTTCTTACCATAATAAAGGATTTTTTCGAATATCATTCCAAAAAAACGCGCCGCCTGCTTGTTTGGCAATACCACCGTACAACAAAAACAGAGCCGCGCCTCTTAACGAGGTGCGGCTCTGCCGTGCGTTTTCAATTCCGTTTCGGGGGATTCGCCATTGGTGGAGAGGTGGCCTTGTCATCGGGCAACCCCATCATTTTCCGCCGTTCCCCGCGGTGTCGCTTCCGTCACCCACAAGGCCAAGGCGCCGGGCGGCGTCCTGCCGCATCTTGTATTTTAAGATCTTGCCTGCTGCATTCATGGGGAAGCTATCGACAAACTCGATGTATTTCGGCACCTTATGCCGGGCCATGTTCGCCTTGATGTAGGCGGCCATCTCCTCGACGGTGACACTTCCCTTTTCCTTCAGGATGATGCAGGCCATGATCTCCTCCCCGTACTTTTTGTCGGGAACGCCGATGACCTGAACGTCCTTGGTCATGGGATGGGTATAGATAAACTCCTCGATCTCCTTGGGGTAGATGTTTTCTCCGCCTCGGATGATCATATCCTTCAGGCGTCCCGTGATGCGGTAGTTTCCCTGCTCATCCCGGGAGGCCAGGTCGCCCGAATGGAGCCAGCCGTCCTCGTCCACGGTGTCCTTGGTGGCGTTGGGCATTTTGTAGTAGCCCTTCATGGTGTTGTAGCCCTTGGCACAGAACTCGCCGTTCTGTCCCGGGCCCAGCTCCTCGCCCGTTTCGGGATCCACGATCTTACAGCGCACGTGGGGGAAGGCGTAGCCTACCGTCTCGGTGCGCACCTCAAGCGGATCGGTCCAGGCACTCATGGTATTGCCGGGAGCACACTCGGTCTGACCGTAAACGCTGACGATTCCCGTCATATTCATCTCGTCGGGCCTTGCGGCGCGGCGCATCAGATCGGGAGGGCATCCCGCTCCCGCCATGATCCCCGTTCTCATATAGGAAAAATCGGTCTTGCGGTAATCGGGATGGTTGAACATGGCAATAAACATGGTGGGGACACCGTTAAAGCAGGTGATCTTTTCCTGATTGATGCAAGCAAGAGAGGATTTTGCCGAGAAATAGGGCATGGGGCACATGGTAGTTCCGTGCGTCATAGACGACGTCATAGACAGGGTCATGCCGAAGCAGTGGAACATGGGCACGTGGATCATCATGCGGTCGGCGGTGGAAAGTCCCATCCGGTCGCCGATACACTTACCGTTGTTGACCACGTTGTAATGGGTCAGCATCACGCCCTTGGGGAAGCCCGTGGTTCCCGAGGTGTACTGCATATTGCAGACGTCGCCGGGACGGACCGCCGCCGCCATTCTTGCCACCTGCTCCCGGCTGATCAGCTTGTAACGCGCCATGGCCTCGTCAAAGGTCAGGCAGCCCGCCTGGCGGAAGCCGACGGTAATGACGTTGCGGAGGAACGGAAGCTTTTTGCAGTGAAGGGGCTCGCCGGGCACCGCATCCTTGATCTCGGGACACAGCGTGTTGATGATCTCGGCGTACTGAGAGTCCAGACAGCTCTCGATCATGACCAGGGTATGAGTATCGGACTGACGGAGCAGATATTCCGCCTCGTGGATCTTATAAGCGGTGTTGACCGTTACCAGCACCGCGCCCAGCTTGACGGTTGCCCAGAAGGTGATATACCAAGCGGGCAGATTGGTGGCCCAAACGGCAACCTTGGAGCCTGCCTTGACACCCAGCGAAACCAGGGCTCTGGCAAAGCGGTCCACATCCTCGCGGAATTCCGCATAGGTGCGAGTGTAATCCAAGGTGGTATACTTGAAGCAATACTGGTCGGGGAATTCGTCTGCCACGCGGTCAAGCACCTGCGAAAAGGTCAAGTCGATCAGCTCGTCCTTCTTAAAGACGTACTGTCCCGATCCGTCGTGGTTGAAATAACGGCTCTTTTTCATATCCCGTGCCGAACGGAAGCGGGACATATAGTTCACGAAGTAAGGGAAAATGATGGCGGGATCCTTCAGATCCTCCAACCAATCGGGCTTCCATTCCAGAGAAATAAAGCCGTCGTAGTTGACCGAGGACAGAGCACGCATCACGTCGTCGATGGGCATGGTTCCTTCACCGATCAGCTGGTAAACGCCGCTGTCGTCGGAATCGCGGAGATGCACGTGACACACGTAGGAGCCGAGATTCTTAATGGTGTCGTCCCCGCTCTCACCGTTGTCGCGGTAGGTGTGATGAACGTCCCACAGGGCAGCAAGGCGGTCAGAGGCAAACCGATCGAGCATGGCACGGAGCCGCGCAGTATCGGCGTAGATACCGCTGGTCTTGACGAGCACCGTGACGCCCAGAGCCTCGGCCTTCGGTAACAGGGCGGTCAGAGCCGAGGAAACGACGTTTTCATCGTCGTTCAGTGCGCAGACCACCACATAAGGCACGCGGGTATTGGCCGCGATCTCCATCAGATCCATGACGGTGCGGATCACCGCCGGATCGGAGGAAAGGTCGCAGGAGGTATCAAAGCAAGGGATGCTGAGCTGCTTTTCCCGCATCAAGCGCGCGGTAGCGGCGGTGTTGTAGCGGTGAAAGGGACCTCCCCTGTCGGTCAGCTCCTCAAAGGCATGGAGGTTGTAGACCTCAACACCCGAAAAGCCCATATCGGAGGCGGTGTCCAGCATTTCCGCAAAGGAAAGCTCGGGCCAGCCTCTGGTCGAAAAGGAAAGCTTCATTCCACTTCCTCCTCGTAAATGATCTTGTTAAGGGCGGAAAGATAGGCCTGGATCCCCGCGCCGACGATGTCGGTGGAGATGCCGCGTCCTGCGTAGACCTTCCCTCCAGAGCGGAGCTTGACGACCGTCTGGCCCATGGCCTCACGCCCTTCGGTGACGGCCTGGAGCTGGAAGTCGTCCAGCTCGTAATGGCAGCCCGTGATCCGCTCGATGGCTTGGAAGGCGGCATCAATGGAGCCGTCGCCCATATAAACGCCCTCTACCGGCGCACCGTTCTTTTCCAGCTTGATATGGGCGGTGGCGGAAATGGTATTACCCGAGGTGATCACGTAGGTGATCAGCTTATAGGTCGGCGGAACCTGCATGGCAGAGGAGGCAACGATGGCGTCAAGCTCCTTCAGGCCCACCTTTTCCTTCTTATCGGCAATCTGGCGGAAGGCGGCGTAGACCTTGAGAGCGTCGTCATCGGACAGGTCGTAGCCCAGCTTTTTGGTGGCCGCCAAAATGGCGTTCAGCTCGTCGTGAGCCGTCAGATATACGTCGGTGTCGTGCTGCTCCACGGTAATGGCAGAGATCCCCTTGGCGGGCTCGCACATTCTGGTGATCTGCTCAACGATCCTGCTGAGCTGTGTCACCGCGATACCGCAGGAAGCATCCAGGGCATCCGATCGGGAGGCCAGGATCCGGGCAACGTTAGTCAAGCTGACGCAATCGATGGGATAGGCCGCCGCCCGGATCTGGGAAGCACCTTCGGCTACCGCCGCAATGGCGCAGGCATCGGCCATGGAAATGGTGTTGGCACAGGAAATACCCAGGGTCACGTCCTTCAGCGCAGGGAGCGTCTCGTACTGCTTCCGGATAAAGGCGGCAAATTCCGCAGGAAGCATGGTGCCCGCCGTGTCGCAAAGTGTCACGGTGGTAGCGCCTGCCCCGATAGCGGCACCGAGAAGCTCGGTCAAAAAGGCCTGCTCGCTTCTGGTGGCGTCGTTTGCCACGAATTCCACGTTGGAGCAGCGCTTTTTGCACGCCAGAACCGTGTTCTTTACATCCTCCAGCAGGGCATCAGGCTTTTTATGGTAAAGATATTCGATCTGAACCTGACTGGCAGGGGCGCACACCTGAAGCCGAGGACGCTTGGCAATCTGAAGCGCGCTCCAGGTCTTCTCAACGCTTTCCTCGTTCAGCTCCACAGGAACCGCGATCACGCTGTCCTGCACGGCGGAGGCGATGGACTTGATCTGCAAGGAATCGATACGGGCATTTTGAATGCCCTCAAGCTCGATCAGATCCAGCCCAAGCTTGCTTAGCAGCTTGGATAGCTCGATTTTTTCCTTAAAGGAAAGATGGAAATGTTCCGAGGTCTGCTTCATCGTAGCATCGCTGATTCTGATTGGTTTCATAACGACTTGTCAACTCCTTTTTTAACAAAAGATCCCCGAGACCGTTTTGCGGCTTTCGGGAAGAACCTACACCTACGGGGTGTTCGGATTCCCCAAGCGGGAAATTCCAAAACGCCATCACGGCCCCATCGGCGGCTTGACCGCATGGGGTCTGATGTTGATTTTTGATAAATTATATATTATATTTAATCACCAAACCCTCGGCATGTCAATAGAAAATACAACAAAGTTTCATTTTTTAATCACATCGCACAAAACGTCAAAAATCCGAAAGGAAATTTTTTTGCATTTTGAAGTCAAAAAAGGTTTGACAATCGCCTTTTTTCGTGGTAAAATGATGTTATGTAAACAAAGACTGCGACGAAGACGGTACGGCACTTCGGGCTTTCAGAGAGTCGGCGGATGGTGTGAGCCGATAGCATGGTGCCAACGTACATATCACTTCCGAGTCGGATGTCCGAGCCTTGGCCAGGGCGTTCCGTTTCCCGCGTTAAGGGCTAGGGCTTGTTAGAGCCTGAAGTGACGGATTTTTTCCGTAATTTGAGTGGTACCGCGGGTGATTTTACTCGTCTCAAGAAAAATTTTCTTGAGACGTTTTTTATTTTCATGTTAGAAAGGATGATAGGCTATGACTAAGCAATCCAGTGTCAATCAGCTTCAAAAAATCGCACAGCGTATTCGCGAAATGCGTATGATTATGGGCTATACCACCGAGCAAATGGCTGACATGACCGACGTAACGGCGGAGACCTACCGCTCCTACGAGTCGGGCACGGTGGATCTTCCCTTTACCTTCATACATAAGTGCGCCAAGGTCTACGGCATTGAGCTAACCGATATTCTGGAGGGCCACAGCGCCAAGCTCAGCGGATACACCGTGACCCGCAGAGGCGAGGGCTTGACCACCGCCAGCGAGGACGGCATCACCATTCAGGATTTGGCACCGCTGTTCCGCAAGAAGCTCGCTACCCCCTACTGGGTCACCTATCAGTATGCGGAGGAGCTTCAGAATCAGCCCATCCATACCGTTACCCACGCCGGCCAGGAGTTTGACATGGTCATCAAGGGCGCCATGCGCATCCGTATCGGCGACCGCGAGGAGGTCCTTCGCGAGGGAGACAGCGTCTTCTTCAAGTCCTCCACGCCTCACGGCATGATCGCCATCGACGGTCAGGACTGCGTGTTCCTTGCCATGATCATGGCAAGTGATGCCACCGACCAGCCCATGTATATCGGTAACGGCGAGCATACCGCCTCCAAAAAGCCCCTTCTGTGTCAGGAATTTATCAAAACCGAAGAGGACGAGAACGGAGCCCTGGCGAACGTCAGCTTTACCGGTGCCGATCGGTATAACTTTGCCTTCGACACCGTGGATGAGCTGGGACGCCTTCAGCCCGACAAGCTGGCCATGATCCACGTGGCCAACGATATGACCGAGCGCCGCTTTACCTTCAAGGATATCAAGGAGGCCTCCTCCCAGAGTGCCAATTACTTCAAATCCCTGGGCATCAAGCGGGGCGACCGTGTCATGCTGGTGCTCAAGCGCCATTATCAGTTCTGGTTTGCCATCCTGGGCCTTCATAAGCTGGGCGCCATTGCAATTCCTGCGACCAACCAGCTCGTGGAGCACGACTTTACCTATCGTTTTAAGGCTGCGGGTGTGAGCGCCATCCTCTGCACCGCTGACGGCGACACCGCCCATCAGGTGGAGCTTGCCGAAACGGAAAGCGGCATGAGCCTGACCAAGGTTCTGGTGGGAGGACAGCGCGAGGGATGGCACGATTACGACAGCGACTATTCCCTTTTCAGCCGCCGCTACGTAAGAGAGCCTGACGCCCCCTGCGGCGACGATCCCATGCTCATGCTCTTTACCTCCGGCACGACGGGATATCCCAAGATGGCCATGCACTCCTACAAATACGCCCTCGGCCATTACGTGACCGCCAAATACTGGCATCTATGCGAGCAGGACGGCCTCCACTTCACCATTTCCGAAACGGGATGGGGAAAGGCTCTGTGGGGCAAGCTCTACGGACAGTGGCTCTGCGAGGGAGCGGTATTCACCTACGACTTTGACCGCTTTGATTCCCAGAAGATCCTGCCGATGTTTGCAAAATACGGCATCACCACCTTCTGTGCGCCCCCTACCATGTACCGCATGCTGATCAAGCAGGACCTCAGTCAATACGACCTTTCCTCCATCCGCCACGCGACCACGGCGGGAGAGGCCCTCAATCCCGAGGTGTTCTATCAGTTTGAGAAGGCCACGGGACTGCGCATCGCAGAGGGCTTCGGTCAGACCGAGATGACGCTCGGCATCGCCAATCTCTACGGCACCCAGCTCAAGCCCGGCGCCATGGGTAAGCCGGTTCCCGGCTACGGCATCGACCTTGTGGATACCGACGGTAATCCCGTTCCCGACGGTGTCAACGGTGAGATCGTCATCCGCACCGACCCTCAGCCCACCTGCGGCGTTTTCCTTGGATACTATCTCAACAAGGAAGCCACCGACAGCGTTTGGCACAACGGTATGTATCACACCGGCGACCTTGCCTGGCGCGATGAGGACGGCTATTATTGGTACGTGGGCCGCGCCGACGACGTTATCAAGTCCTCGGGCTACCGCATCGGGCCCTTTGAGATCGAATCGACCATCATGGAGCTTCCTTACGTACTGGAATGCGGCGTCTGTGCCGCCCCGGACGAGGTCAGAGGCCAGGTGGTCAAGGCCTGCATCGTGCTGGTTCCCGGCGTCAGCGGAAGCGAGGAGCTGAAAAAGGAGATCCAAACCTACGTGAAGCTCCACACGGCGCCCTATAAGTACCCGAGAATCGTCGAATTCCGTGATGAGCTGCCCAAGACCATCAGCGGAAAGATCATGAGAAACAAGCTGTAAGCAAAAAATATTGCCGGTGACAGCACAAAAATATTGACAAGCTTTGCTGTATTATAGTATAATATAGTTTGTTAATCATTTTTTGCAACCGAAGACGGCGTTGGTATTTAACGCCTTACCCGAATGCTGAGAGGTGTATCGTGGAACAACGTTTTGATTCAATGGAACAGAAGATCAAGCAGATCGCCGACCGTATCAAGGAGCTGCGCCTGATCACAGGCCTGACCACGGAGGATATGGCTGCCCGCACCGGCCTGAGCATCGAGGAATACGAGCAGTGCGAGGCGGGAAACCGCAATTTAAGCATCGCGTTTCTGTATCACTGTACCCTCAGCTTCGGCGTGGATATGGGAGATATTCTGGAGGGTAAAAGCCCGAAGCTTCGCTCCTATGCCTTAACGCGAAAGGGCGAGGGACAGCGGATCGAGGAAGCCCATAATATGATCGGCTTCAACCTGGCCTCCGGCTTCCGCAACCGCATTGCCCTGCCCCTCTACATGAAGCTGAAATTCAAAGAGGGCGATCAGGAGCCAATCGAGCTCGTCACCCACGAGGGACAGGAATGTGACATCGTCATCAAGGGTCAAATGAAGATCCAGATCGGCGAGCATACCGAGATCCTGAACCCCGGCGACACGATTTACTATGACTCCGGCACGCCTCACGGCATGGCGGCGGTAGGCGGCGAGGACTGTGCCTTTTACGCCATCGTGCTCCGCAATCAGGCGGCGCGTATCGGTGAGCAGGAAGCGGAGCTCTCGGTGGCAACCAAGCGCCGCGCCGAGGACAACCAGGTTCGTATCTATCACGACTTCATTATCCCCACCGAGGAAAACGGCGTCCTGACAAAAATCGAATTCCGGAACGAGGAATCCTTCAACTTTGCCTTTGATGTAGTGGACGAGCTCGGCACCCGCAAGCCGGAAAAGTTGGCCATGCTTCACGTAAGCGGTGACGGCACCGAGCGTCGCTTTACCTTCGCCGACATGAAAAAGGAATCGGCAAGAGCTGCCAACTACTTTAAGTCCCTGGGCATCAAGCGGGGCGATCGCGTGATGCTGGTCCTCAAGCGCCACTATCAGTTCTGGTTTGCGGTCCTGGCCTTGCATAAGCTGGGCGCCATCGCCATCCCTGCCCCCAATCAGCTTCTGGAGAAGGACTTTTCCTACCGCTTCAACGCCGGAAACGTCAAGGCGATCCTTTGTACCGCCGACGGCGACGTTGCCGATTCGGTAGACAGCGCCGCCAAGCAGTGCCCCGGCCTTGCCCATAAGATTCTGGTTGGCGGACACCGCGAGGGCTGGCACGACTTTGACGAGGAGTATACCCTCTTCAGCAGCCACTACGCCCGCACCGAGGACGCTCCCTGCGGCAGCGATCCCATGCTCATGTTCTTTACGTCGGGCACCTCGGGTTATCCCAAGATCGCAGCCCACAACTATAAGTACCCTCTCGGCCATTTCATTACCGCCAAGTACTGGCATCAGGTCAACCCCGACGGGCTGCATCTTACCATCTCCGACACGGGATGGGCCAAGGCCATGTGGGGGAAGCTCTACGGCCAGTGGCTTTGCGAGGCGGCCAATTTCGTCTACGACTTCGACCGCTTCGACGCCGAGAAGATCCTTCCCCTCTTTGCCAAATACGGCATCACCACCTTCTGTGCTCCCCCCACCATGTACCGTATGCTGATCAAGCAGGATCTCAGCCGCTTCGATCTTTCCAGCATCGAGCATGCCTCGACTGCCGGCGAGGCCCTGAACCCCGAGGTCTTCCGCAAATTCGAGGAGCACACCGGTCTTAAGATCATGGAGGGCTTCGGTCAGTCCGAAAGCACCCTCATCATCGGTAATCTTGCCGGCGGAAGCCACAAGATCGGATCCATGGGTAAACCGGTGCCCCTCTACGACGTCCGTCTCCTCAGCCCCGAGGGCGAGGAGGTCGAGCTTGGTGAAAGCGGCGAGATCTGTATCAACATAAAAGACGGTCTCCCCTGCGGCCTGGCCTATGCCTACGACGGAAACGAAGAGATCACCGCCGAAACCTGGCGGGACGGCTATTATCACACCGGCGACCTTGCCTGGTGTGACGAGGACGGCTTCCTATGGTACGTGGGCCGTGCCGACGACGTCATCAAGTCCTCCGGCTACCGGATCGGGCCCTTTGAGATCGAAAACGTCATCATGGAGCTTCCCTACGTTCTGGAATGCGGCGTATCCGCCGCTCCCGACGAGATCCGCGGTCAGGTCGTCAAGGCCAGCATCGTGCTTGTCAAGGGCATGGAAGGGAGCGACGAGTTGAAAAAACAGATCCAGGATTACGTCAAATCCCGTACCGCCCCCTACAAGTACCCCAGAATCGTGGAATTCCGCGAGTCGCTCCCCAAGACGACCAGCGGTAAGATCATCAGAAAACAACTGTAAAGAACGCCCTTTGGCCAAGAAACGTTATGGAACCTAAGCGATTGACCCTGTTTGCGGGACACTACGGCAGCGGTAAGACGAATATTGCCGTCAACTACGCCATACGGCTATCCAAAGAAGGAAAAAGGGTGTGCATTGCCGATCTTGACATCGTCAACCCCTATTTCCGTACCAAGGACAGCGAGGCGGAGCTGGAACGACACGGCATTCGTCTGGTGTCTCCGCAGTACGCCAACACCAACGTAGACCTCCCCGCCCTGCCGGCCGAGAGCTACCGCCTGGTGCAGGACCGCTCGACCTACGGCATTATGGACATCGGCGGCGATGACAGAGGTGCCTACGCCCTCGGCCGCTTTGCCGACGCCATCAAGGAGGAGAACGACTACTGTATGGCCTTCGTGGCCAACCGCTATCGTCCCCTCACCCGTACTCCGGAGGATGCCCTCGGCATCATGCGGGAAATTGAAGCAGCCTGCGGCCTGTCCTTTACCTGCATCGTAAACAATTCCAACCTCGGCAAGGAGACGACGGCGGATACCGTTCTGTCCTCCCTCCCCTATATCGCCGAGCTTTGCCGCCTCTCGGGCCTTCCCCTCTGGATGCATACGGCCGAGGCGTCGGTGGCTGAGCAGCTCACGGAGCTACCCGTTATGCCCCTGACGCTGCAAAAGAAATACTTTGATCTACCCTAAGGAGGAAACTATGATAAAAGTAACGTTCAACACGGATATGTGTAAGGGATGCGCCTTGTGTGTCGGTGCCTGCCCCAAGGGTTGCCTCGCCATCGCCGCCGATAAGCTGAACGGCAAGGGCTATTCCCCCGCCTTCATCAAGTATCAAGACAAATGTATCGGTTGTGCCTTCTGTGCCACTATGTGCCCGGATTGCATCATTACCGTTGAGAAATAAGGAGAGCATTATGGCTGAAAGAATTTTAATGAAGGGCAACGAGGCCATCGCCGAGGCCGCGATCCGCGCCGGTTGCCGTCACTATTTCGGTTATCCCATCACCCCTCAGACCGAAATCGCCGCGTATATGGCAAAAAAGATGCCCAAGATCGGCGGCGTGTTTCTGCAGGCCGAGAGCGAGATCGCTTCCATCAACATGGTATACGGCGCCTCCGCCGCCGGCATGCGCGTCATGACCTCCTCCTCCAGCCCCGGCATTTCTCTGAAGGCCGAAGGCCTTAGCTATATTGCAGGCTCCGACGTACCGGCCCTCGTGGTCAACGTACAGAGAGGCGGCCCCGGTCTTGGCGGTATTCAGCCCTCTCAGTCGGACTACTTCCAGGCCACCAAGGGCGGCGGTCACGGCGATTACCGCATGATCGTTCTCGCTCCCGCATCGGTGCAGGAAATGGCAAGTCTCACCATCAAGGGCTTTGATCTCGCCGATAAGTACTGCATGACGGCTATGATCCTGGCCGACGGCACCATCGGTCAGATGATGGAGCCCATCACCTTCGAGGACGAAACGCCTACGGTGTACGATAAGCCCTGGGCTTTGACCGGCACCGAGTGCAAGCGTCCCCATAACATTATCAACTCTCTCTACTTAAAGCCCGACGAGCTGGAAGCGAAGAACTTCGAGCGCTACGAAAAGTATAAGCAGGTCGAGGAAAACGAGCCCATGTGGGAAGAGTACATGATGGAGGACGCCGAGCTCTGCGTCGTCGCCTTCGGTATTGCCGCACGGGTTGCCAAAAACGCCGTCGTGACGGCAAGAAACGAGGGAATCAAGGTCGGTCTGATCCGTCCGATCACCCTGTGGCCCTTCCCCACCGCCCCCATTGCCGCCGCGGCCGACCGCGTCAAGGCATTCGTTTCGGTAGAGCTCAATATGGGACAGATGGTAGAGGACATCCGGCTGGCCTCTCAGTGTAAAAAGCCCGTTACCCTGTGCAACCGCACGGGTGGTATGATCCCCAGCCCCGACGAGCTGCTGGCATCGATCCGCAAAGCCGAGAAAGGAGTGTTCTGATCATGGCAACCGTATTTGAAAAACCAAAATCTCTGACAAACGCTCCCTTCCACTATTGCCCCGGTTGCCCTCACGGCATCATCCACCGCCTCGTGGCCGAGGTCATGGATGAGCTGGGTATCGAGGGCAAGGCCATCGGCGTGGCTCCCGTGGGATGCGCCGTTATGGCTTACGATTACTTTGCCTGCGACATGATCGAGGCTCCTCACGGACGCGCTCCCGCCGTTGCTACCGGCATCAAGCGCTGCCGTCCCGAGAACGTGGTATTTACCTATCAGGGCGACGGCGACCTTGCCTCCATCGGTATGGCCGAAACCGTCCATTCCGCCGCAAGAAACGAAAATATCACCGTCATCTTCGTCAACAACGCCATCTACGGCATGACGGGCGGACAGATGGCTCCCACCAGTCTTCCCGGCCAGGTCACCCAGACCTCTCCTTACGGCCGCGACGTTCAGCATTGCGGTTGGCCCATCCGTGTCAGCGAAATGCTCGCCACCCTGGAGGGCCCCGAATATATCACCCGCGTCGCCGTCAATAACGTCAAAAACGTAAGAAACGCCAAAAAGGCCATCAAGAAGGCCTTTGAGAATCAGATCCAGGGCAAGGGCTTCTCCCTTGTCGAGGTCGTTTCTGCCTGCCCCACCAACTGGGGCATGACGCCCGAGTCTGCCCTCAAATGGATCGAGACCGATATGCTTCCCTACTACCCCATCGGGGTTTATAAGGACAGAAGCGCCGCAAAGGAGGAAGCGTAACATGAACACGACGCAAATCCTGATCGCAGGCTTCGGCGGACAGGGCATCCTGTTCTCGGGCAAATTCCTGGCCTATAAGGGTCTGATGGAGGAGCTTCAGGTTTCCTGGCTTCCCTCCTACGGTCCCGAAATGCGAGGAGGTACCGCCAACTGTAACGTGATCCTCTCCGAAACGCCGGTCGGCTCTCCGATCATTACCTCACCCGACGTTCTGATCGCCATGAACGCACCGTCTCTCCAAAAATACGTCGATACCGTGGTCAGCGGTGGGCAGATCTACGTGGATTCCTCCCTCATTGACGTCAAGGTCGAACGTGATGACGTCTCGGTCTTCTACATCCCCTCCACCCAAATGGCCAAGGATGAGGGAATCGGCACCCTTGCCAATATGATCATCGTCGGCCATCTGCTGGAGAATCACCCCGAGCTTTCCTTTGACGGAACCGCCGAGGTGGTCGAAAAGCTCGTCCCCGCCAAAAAAGCCGCCCTGAAGGAGCTGAACATGAAGGCTCTCAGCATGGGCAAGAACTACCATTCGTAATCTGGCTGTTATAACAGCTGTAATAAGGAGATCAAACCTATGAATGCAATGACCGAAATGAGCAAGTACCGTCACGAAAAGGTACTGTTTGTCAACAACGAAAAGGCTGGCCTGAAGGCAATCATCGCCGTTCACAACACCAACCTCGGCCCCGCCATCGGCGGATGCCGTCTCTTCCCCTATGCCTCTTATGATGATGCCCTCTTCGACGTCCTCCGCCTCTCCCGCGGTATGTCCCACAAGAACGCCGTTGCCGGCCTCCCTCACGGCGGCGGTAAGGGTGTTATCATTGCCGATCCCTCCCAGAAGACCGAGGCCATGTTCGAGGCGTTTGCCGAGGCAGTCAACAACCTGGGCGGCGACTACATCACCGCCGAGGACGTTAACACCACCTGCGACGACGCTCTCGTGATGCTCCGCAAGACCAAGCATATCTGCGGTCTTCCCCAGAACAGCGGCGACCCCTCTCCCTTCACCGCCCGCGGTGTTTGGCAGGGCATCAAGGCCACCGCTAAGGTCGCTCTCGGTACCGACTCCCTCGACGGTCTGACCATTGCCGTACAGGGCCTCGGTAAGGTCGGCTACGACCTCTGCCGTCTGCTCCACAACAGCGGTGCAAAGCTGATCGTTGCCAACCGCAGCAATAAGGACATCGCCGCACGCGCTGCCGAGGAATTCGGTGCTACCGTGGTTGCTACCGACGAGATCATGAGCCAGAAGTGCGATATCTTCTCTCCCAACGCTATGGGTGCCATCATCAACCCCACCACCATTCCTACTTTGAACTGCAAGGCGGTTGCAGGCGGCGCCAACAACCAGATCCTTGACGAGGCCTCCGGTCTCGCCCTGAAGGCAAGAGGCATCTACTACGCTCCCGACTTCGTCATCAACGGCGGCGGCGTTATCAACGCGGCTGCAGAGGTCGACGGCCCCTACAATAAGGACGCCGTCCTTGCCAAGGTAGACAACATCTACAACACCATTGAGCGCATCCTCAGCGAGTCCAAGACCACCGGTGAGCCCGAGGGCGTCATCGCGACCAGATTCGCAGAGTCTATCATCTACGGCTAATATAGGTAGGCAACAGGCGGCGAGTATTCGCCGCCTGTTGTGTTTTGTTTGGCTATCCCAATTTCAAAGGAAAGGGCGGCTCGCAAGAGCCGCCCTTAAAATTTGGTTTGCAGTAAACAACGAAAATGCTCAGGAATCACCGATTCCTGAGCATTTTTAGCACCAACGCTCGGCTTGAAGAATAAGCTTCTAAATGCTTATCCAGCGTCAACGGCGTGGTTTGGTCGGAATGATAGGATTTGAACCTGCGACATCCTGCTCCCAAACGCAAAAGCATCGGTTTTTTGCCTCATTTTGCGTGCTTTTCCGTACTTTTTCGTCCGAAAACCGTGCTTTTACGTGCTACAAAGTCCATAATTCCCACGTAGTCCGAACCTGTAAATGGTCAAAACTGTGGTCAGACCTCAAATCACATATCATACTTCCCGCCTCAACCGAGCCGCAAGCTCACACCCGAGGTGGCTTTTTTCTGTAACCATTATAGCATAAAACAGAGAAATTTTCAAGTCCTTCACAGATCAAAAAGTGATACGCTGTAATCAAAGATTACGAGGCGACGAACCTTATGCATATTTTAGGATATTCGAAAACTCGATTTATGCATATTTTCGGATAGTCTAAAATGCGAATTATGCATATTTTAGGATATACAAAAATCGAAATTACGCATATTTTCGGACAACGTAGGCTTCTGCATGGTAAATCCCAAACCGCTTCACTACTCAAAATTTGCGTCGGAGTAATCAAAGATAGAGACTGGCTGTTAATATCCTACTTGTCCGCTCTGCCATGAATTAGCGGATTCATCAGCAATCGTTTGAAAAGAATTTAATCATATTTTGAAGAAAATTTCTTGCGAACGCACGATTTCTATTGACGAAAGTCAAAAAATGTGTTATACTATTTATATACTTTATTTTGGTAGAGGTGTAACGTGGCTATCAGTTATAAAAAACTTTGGAAATTGCTTATTGACAAAGACATGAAAAAGAAAGATTTGCAAGCAGCCGCAGGCATCAGTTCTGCTTCTGTCACAAAACTTGCAAAGAATGAAAATGTCAATACTGAGGTGTTACAAAAGG
>SVSM01000028.1 GCA_015064295.1 Oscillospiraceae bacterium
GATTGAGGATAATGATCTGTCATTTCTTGAAACTCTCCCTGATATTAAGACGTTTGGTTTTTCCACCAATACGTTTTCGACGGAGCAGGTTGCTTGGATCGTGGCAAACTGTCCACGTGCAGAAGGTTATGCTCTTAAAGCGAAGGTCGATTGTATGCTTTTGGATTCCAATGAGCATATGGTTGACGTGCCCAAGGCAATCATTGTTGGCAAGCGTAAACCTATATTGAAAGTAGAAGGCAACGAAGAAAGAATTCAAAAGTATGTGGATTCTTTTGAGAAACTGAAAGCTAAATATAAGGGAGTGCCATATAAAGTGGCGTTCCCATCATAAATATACGGCACCTTTCCCGTCAACACAAAGGAAGGAGCCCCAAGGAGGCACGCCGTGCTGGCAATGAATTTTTCAAGGCATCAGATCGAAATCAAGGGCAACGCCATGTTTTTCGGCATGGGCATCGCAGGACTTGGGATGGGAGCCGTCGGCATAACCGTCATCCTCGGCATGTTGCCGTTTGAGGACGGGAATACGTTTGCGAACCTGTTCGGGCTTGGCTTCATGTGCGTTTGGACGATGCTGGCGCTGGGAATGGGACTGTATTCTCTGTCGACGAACAAGAGCCGCCTGACGCTGAATGACGAAGGCATTTTCTATCGCTCCTGGTTTGGGAGTGCCTTTTTACACTGGAATGAGGTTCAAGACTACGGCCTCTCCTACTACGGCAAACAACGTGGGGGCGGCAATCTCTACTATCTGTATTTTTCCGACCACGTCTGTCCGCCGAAGAACGAGTGCGGGAAGAAGCTCCGTGGCCGCATGATCAAGGTCACGGCGGTGGAGGGGGAGTATTACGAAGCGCTGAGAGTCCTTCCGTTCTGCCGGGAACGAACGAGCGTCGAGCCCTTCATCGGCGAAGATAAGTTTCATTTTTTGTAAGAAAGACAAGTGAAAACGACCCCGCCGCCGCAGGGGAGGATCGCACCTCTCTGCGGCGGCGGGAATTTTTGATGGTTTGATCCCTTTTGGTGTTACGCGGTATTTCTCCCGGTCGAAGGGGATTTTACTTTTCATCAGAAAGCCCGATCAAATAATCGGCGCTGACTCGGTAGAATCGGCAAAGCTTTATGAGATCATCAATTTTTAGCTCTGCTCGACCGTCTTCAATGTGGCTATATCCCTGCTGTGATTTGTTGATGACCTGTCCGACTTCTTTTTGCGTTAGATCGCAATCCTCGCGCAGACTTCTCATTCGTGTTCGATAATTCATAGAGATTTCTCCATATCTTTAATATAAAAAGTTTATCATACTCACAATTTGAGTATTGACATTTACTCAAAGATTGAGTATAATGAAAGGGCGCCGTCGGATTGCCCAAGTGCCGTCGTGATTCTGACCGTGCACGCTTTTTTATTATACATTTGGAGGAAAAAGAAGTGAAAAACCCAATCAAGCAGTTCGTCCATCTTGTAAAGGACCCGATCAACACCATAGAGGAGGCTGAAACAAGACAAAAAGAAACGACACCTTGGCTATTTGGATCTCTTGGAGCGGCGGTATTGTTGTTTTTAATCGTTGTTATCCTGGGTGTTTTGTTAATATCCTCTCGCATAAGCTCAAAAAATGATCCTATGAGTTTAGTAAAGAACTTTAACGAGAAAGACTATAGGGTTCAAATGTGGGTCAATAATGAAGACATTAAGGATATGGCTGACGGACTTGAGGTCAGAAGCAACGGGATAATCTGTTATATTGCGGCTAGTCCAAGCGATATCGAAAATCTTGGAGAGGCGGCAAAGAAGGCAGGAGTATTTTTCTGTTGTAAAGATAATAAGACGGCAAAAAAGCTGCAAGCAGATTTAGAAGCCTTTGTAAGTAAAGAAGAAGAGTTTCAAGAATTCGTAAGAGGAATCGTTGTGAGGGACGGAAAAATCGTCTTCATGGGTTGCGAAGATGTTTGGGAAGAACGCAAATAAATTCATCCAATTCTCGCCGCTAGTATTATCTTCCTCTTGCGTCTTGAAAACGCATTGACTTTCCGTGTCGGTTATGGTAAAATAAAGACAGCAAAGGTCGAAGCCCGTGTTTTTGGTGTGCACGGCTTTGGCAATGCAACAATTTTTTCATACTTTGGAGGAAGAACGATGGAATCGAAGTTTACAGGTGGCCTTCTGGGCATGATCGGCATTGGCATTTTACAAGGGCTGATCATTGTATTTACGTTTGGCCTCGGTGCTCCTTGGGCGATTTGCCTGAAGGAGAGATGGTATGTGAAGCATACGATCATTGACGGCCACAGATTGACCTTTGACGGCACCGGAGCACAGCTTTTCGGAAATTATATCAAATGGTTCCTTCTGACCCTTATCACCCTTGGTATCTATTCCTTCTGGCTGACCATTAAGATGCAGCAGTGGATCACCAAGCACACCCACATGGAGGTCGTCCCTCAGTAAGGCGGACGGATCTCGCAAGTTAACACCAAGCCGTTTTCTGATATGCAACAAAAGGAAGCAACCCCTGGGGCTGCTTCCTTTTTTCTATCCCAAGACCTTATTCTTCCCCGCGAAGGCTTGCAAGAAGCCGCTTGATCTCCTTCTCCGACAGGGCAAGGATCTCCTCGGCGTATTCCCCCGAGGCCGCCTCGGACGTCAGGCGGAAGCCGCGGCGGGAGGGGATCACCCGGACGTTCCCGTGGGCGTAGGAGGCCACCACGCCGTCCCCCGCAGGAGCTCCTACCGAGGGCAGAATGCCCAGCCGTCCCTCCGAACAGTCAATCAGCTCGGCACTGCGGCAGGTAAAGGCCGGCAGATGACGGCAGAGCTCCTTTAAGCTCCGCCCCGACACGGCCAGAAGCCCGGCCAGCTCCATGGCAGCGGCCCCGCCGTGGATCAGCTCGGGACGGCGGGCGGCCAGGGCGCGGGCTGGCTCCTCCTCCTCGCCCGAGGGACAGTGGGTGTAGAGCTGGCACCGACCCCGACAGAGATCGAGAACGGCGTCCGGCGTGGTGGCCGGCATGGCCACACGGTCTCGGATCAGATAGCGAAGAAGGAGTGCCTTAACGTGGCGATCGTCAATGGTAAAGCCATCCTGCTCGGCCGAGAGGGAAAAGCCGTCGTCGCTGAGGGAGAGGCGAAGCCCTCCGTTCCCCACCTTGCCCCCGATGGCAAGAAGAGCGCGGGTAAGCAGATGGGAGGGGGCATTGTCCCCGGTGACCGAAACGGCAAAGCCGTCGAGAGCGCAGCGCTTGGCGGTCAGCATGGGGAGATACAAGCTCTCGGCCGCGTCAACGTCGGAGGAGGGCTTGGGCGGTTCGGCGTTGGGCACGCTGTCACGGCTGAGGGCCGAAAGCAGCTTCCGTTCCACGTCACGGACGGGATAGAGGCCGTGGCGGTCAAACCAGGAAAGAGAGAGGCGGCCGTCCTCACACCGAACGAACAGAGCCAACGATAACCCCAGTGAGACTGCACCATAGGAGGCCATGGCCTCAAAGCCCTGCCCCATGAGGATCGGTTCTCCGCCGCCGGCGCGGATCCCGCGGAGTAAGGCGGCGGCGATCCGTCCGCCCTCCGAGGAGCCGTCGGACATCAAGCCGATCCGGCCCCGTCCGCAGGCCTCGCAGAGGGCAGAGCCGAGACGGACGGCAAGGGGCGCCGTCATTTCGGACAAGGGACAAAGGAGACCGTTTTCGGAAAGGAAGGCGGACACCACGGCCTTGTAGCTTCCGCCGCCACCGGAACGAAGCCACGCCCCGGCGGGAACCACGGTATCGGGGTCCAGCACGGTGCCGTCGGAGAGCACGGCCCCCTCTCCGATCCGGCAACCACGCCCGATGACCGAGCCGGCGCCGATGAAGGCCTCGGCTTCCACCGTCACGTGATCGCATAGGATCGCGTCTTCTATGCGGGCTCCGTCGGCGATGCGGCAATGCTGACCGATAACCGAGCCCACGATGCCGGCGTCGGGGACGGAGCTGCGAGGGCCGATGACGGTTTCCCCCTCCGACAGACGGAGGTTGGCAAGGCGGTAGGACTCGTGGTCGCCAATGTCACACCAGTAGTGAGTGTCGATGTGAGCGTAAAGCCGCTGCCCCTGACGGAGCAGGGCGGGAAAGAGATCCCGTCCGAAGTCGCAGACGCCTTCGGGAATGAAAGAGAAGATCGCGGGGGAAAAGACGTAGATACCGGTGTTGACGGTATCGGAGAAGGTACCGGAGAGGGAGGGCTTTTCCGAGAAGCCGGTGATCGCGCCGTCGCGGTCGTGAAGGACCACGCCGAACTCACCGGGGTCGGAGACGCGGGTGAGGACCAGGAGAGCAAGGGCATCGGCCTTGCGCCGTGCCTCGATGGCGACGGTCAGGTCGGTTTCGCAGAGGGCGTCGCCGCTGATGACGATGAAGTCCTCGTCGCCGATGAACTCACGGGTCTGGGCAACACCGCCTGCCGTGCCGAGGGGAATATCCTCCCGGAAGTAGGTGAGGGAGACGCCCTCCGCCTCCTGTCCGAGGGTCTGTTCCAATGTGTCTGCCAGGTAGCCGGTGGTGACGGCGGCCTCGGTGATGTGGTGCTTGTGAAGGAGGCGAAGGATGTGGGTAATGCAGGGAAGGTGGAGGATGGGGAGGAGGGGCTTGGGAAGATGAGAGGTGAGGGGGTAGAGGCGGGTACCCTTGCCGCCTGCCATGATAACAGCTTTCATGTGATGGCCTTTCGGGGTTTTTCTTTTAGTGTTGGGCGGGGGGAAGGGTGGTTATTCGTTTTTGGGGGAGATTTCTTGTTTTCTTCTGATCGTTAGGGAAGAAGATAGAATTCGTAAGGGGTTTTCTTTCCGCATTTCTTTGCTCGTGAGGGGAAGATTCTCCGAATCGAGTTTTTCTTTTGCACCTTTCTTTACTCAAAGAAAGGTGCCCAAAGAAGGAGCTAAAACTTTTTCTTCTTCTTGGAAGAAAAAGTTTTAGAATCAAAAAGAAGAAGCTCACGCCTCGCCTGTGCGCGTTTAGCGCACGGCCGGCTCGGCGGTTTGGCTTTGTTAAAGCAAAAGGGAAAGAAATCCAAAACGCGTACGAGGCGCCTTGGCGTTGCCGGTGCAAAAGGGGATTGCGCCATGCGGTGCGTCAGTCTCTGCGGGTCGGTGATTCTTTCAGAGGCGTTTGCCCCTGCGGCACACAATGAAAAATATGCTTGAATTGGTACAACATGGCCGCCACAAAACGATCTCTGCGGCCCACAAAAAAATATGATTGAATCGGTGCAACATTGCCGTCAAAAACGATCTCTGCGGCCGGTTTTGAACAAAACGAGATTAACAGCACTATCTTACGCTTTTGTTAGAATCCCCGATAGCAGGAGCTTTGGCCGCAGTGCCGCAAGCATCTCCTTGGGAGGTTGGGCTTTCCCTTTTAGACAAAAAGGGGAGGTTTCCAAAGGAGGGGCTTAAGAATCGCCACAAAAACTTGTTTTTTGGGGCGATGGCTCAGCCCCTCCTTGGCTCCTTCTTTGGGCACCTTTCTTTGAGTAAAGAAAGGTGCGAAAAAAGAATTCTTTCTTGTTCTATCTTCCAAACAATCAGAAGAAAAACATCCCCCCAAACGAATAACCCCCCTTCCCCCCGCCCAACACTAAAAGAAAAAAGAAAGGCACTTCTATGATCAAAGGCACCCACCGCCATATGGTGATCCTGAAAAACACAGAAAGCCCCCTGTTTGAGGAGGCGTACTTTATCCTGCGCGATCGGGCGGAGCCGAACGACCGTCCGGACGACATGGTGGCCGAAGCCAACCGCATCATCGCCGCCAACGTTCTCCCGCCGGCGCAAAAACCCAAGCGGGAGATCCTTTGGCGCATCCTGTTCTTTCTTGCCGGCCTCCTTGCGGGAGGAGTCGGCGCGGCCCTTTTGTCGCTGGTGGCTTAAAGATCGTCGGCGTCCTGTACCGGCTTTTCGTGGACTCGCATATAGATCTTGCCGTCGGCAGTGAGGCGAGGCATACAGGGACCGAGATCCGGTGTCGGCGTGCCGGTGTACTGGCCGAGAGGATCGCCTCCCTCGTGATAGGCGCTGATGGCCTGATTGGGGAGCTCCATGGGATCGCGTCTCTTGGTTTTCTTATTGTTTGACATGAGAAACCGTCCTTTCGGCAGTTCATATGGAAAAACGACTCTGCCGCCCATAGTATGCGCGGGGGATCGCAGAATATACCCATTCTTGCCGAAGGGAGAGAAAGACCGTCGGTGGATTCACACTATGTTCACAATTCCCCCTCATAATCTTCACAACTGTATGCTATACTGTCACTAACATATTTGTTCGGAACCGATCGTTTGGAAGCGGAACCAAGACAACACCGTAGGACGGTATGACGGTGTTTCTTCGCTGAGAGACGGTCATGCGAGACCAAAAATGCAGGTGAAAGCGGATACTGTACGTGCTTGATCCCATCACCGAAAATAGAAACGACTAACGGAAGGAGACGTCCGTCTTTTTGTGACGGACAAATTGTCACATGGCAAGAAGAAAGAAATTAGGAAAAGTAAAGGTCATGATGCTGGGAGGCCTGAATGAGATCGGCAAGAACCTGGCTGTCATCGAATACGAAAACGACATCCTTGTGGTGGACTGCGGCTTGGGCTTTCCCGACGAGGAGATGCTGGGTGTCGACCTGGTCATCCCCGACACCACCTATTTAGAAAAGAATTACGAAAAGGTCAGAGGCATCTTCCTGACCCACGGCCACGAGGACCACATCGGCGCCATTCCCTACGTTCTGCGGAAGCTGGACGTACCGGTCTACGGCACCCGTCTGACCTTGGGCATCATCGAGAATAAGCTTCTGGAGCACCAGCTCCCCTTCCAGCCCGAGCTGAACTGCGTCAGCGCAGGGGAAACGGTGAAGGCGGGATGCTTCTCGGTAGAGTTTATCCGCGTGAACCACTCCATTGCCGACGCCTGCTGTCTGGCCATCAAAACGCCGGTTGGCACCATTCTTCATACCGGAGACTTCAAGCTGGATCTGACGCCCATTGAGGGAGAGATCATGAATCTCACCCGACTGGGCCAGCTGGGAGAGGAGGGGGTGCTGCTGCTCATGTGCGAGTCCACCAACGCCGAGCGTCCCGGCTATACCCCCTCGGAAAAGAAGGTAGGCCGTTCCCTTGACAGCATTTTCTTACTCAATCAGGATAAGCGGATCGTCATCGCCACCTTTTCCTCTAACGTTCACCGCGTCCAGCAGATCATCGACACCTCGGCCCAGCACGGGCGTAAGGTGGCCATCACGGGACGCTCGATGCTGAACATTGTAGAGGCCGCCACGCGGCTTGGCTATATGACGGTGCCAAGCGGCCTGCTCATTGACATTAGCGAGGTGCGGAAATACCCCGCCAACCAGCTGACGATCATCACTACGGGAAGCCAGGGCGAGCCCATGTCGGCCCTCTACCGCATGGCCTTCCGCAGCCACGACAAGATCCAGCTTGGCTCGGAGGACCTGGTGGTCATCAGCGCCAGCGCCATTCCCGGAAACGAGAAGATGGTGGATAAGATCATCAACGAGCTGCTGAAGAACGGTGCCGACGTCTTTAAGGACGACGCGGTGGAGGTCCACGTCTCGGGCCACGCCTGCCAGGAGGAGATCAAGCTGATGATGGCGCTGACCAAGCCCAAGTACGTCATGCCCATCCACGGCGAGTTTAAGCATCTCAACGCCAACAAGAAAAACGCTATGTTCATGGGCATTCCCGAGAGTAACATCTTCATTTCCGACCTGGGTAAGGTGCTGGAGATCGGCACCGACGGCGCCCGCTTCAACGGCACGGTGCCGGCAGGCAAGGTGCTGGTAGACGGCTATGGTGTGGGGGACATCGGAAACATCGTCCTTCGTGACCGCCGCCATCTGTCCCAGGATGGCCTGCTGGTGGTGGTGGCCTCGGTAGACCTTGGCTATCGGATGCTGATGTCGGGGCCGGACATCGTCTCCCGCGGCTTCGTCTACGTTCGGGAGGCCGAGGAGCTGATGGATCAGGCCAAGGACATCGCCCGCAAGGCCATCGAGGATTGCTTCGAGCATAACATCAACGAGCGCACCGAGATCAAGTCCTCGGTCAAGAATGCCCTGTCCAAGTTTATCTTCCAGCAGACCGGCCGCAAGCCCATGATCCTGCCCATCATCATGGACATCTGACCTCATGAAAAAAAGCCTTCCCGCCGTGCGGGAAGGCATTTTTTTACTCGGAGTTATTTGGCATCGGCGGGAGGCTCTTCGGCTGCTTCCCCTTGGGAGAGAGGGGCAGGCGCCGTCACCAAGGCCAGCAAACGGCCAAGGATATAGAGCGTCAACAGCAGCTCGGTGATGGTCAGGAGCAGCTCCCCGCGGGGCAAGGAAACGCCGCGGAAGGCGAGGGCCAGCATCGATACCGAGGAGGCAAAGCCGAGAAGCATGGCGATCATCCCGGCGGCAAAGCGGAAGCGAATGCCTCCCTTACCCACGCGGGAGCGGGCCTCGGTCAGGAAATAGATCATAATGGCGGCGAGGGAGACCTGCAGCAGCAGCTTTCTGGGATCGTTGATGGCAGAGGTGCGGTCAAAGTAGATCCGAATGAGGCAGGCCGCCACCCAAAGGACGGGGAAGAAGCTGAAAGCGGTCAGAAGGCGGCTCTCGGCCTTGCGGAGGATGGCGGACAGGATCAGGTAAAGATCCGTCGGAAGTGAGAGCAAAAACAGCAGGATCGACAGGATGGTAAGCGTCTTGGGAGGAGCCAAGGCGTGAAGCACGTCCAGCATCATGATAAAGGAGGAGCATACGGCGATCCCGCCGCCGGCAGCCGAAAAGAAGGCGGTGGTGTGGTTACAGGGCGGAACGGGATAGACGGCGTCGTCCTTGGGGAGAAGGAACAGAGGGGAGGCAAGGATGAGCACGAAGACGAAAAGGGTCCACCCGGCCACAGCTCCGAGGGAATTTCCGCGAAGATACACGCCCTTGGCGGTGTCGTAGCCCAAAAGGAGGGCCAGGGTTTGTGCCGCGGTACCGAGGGCTGTCAGGAGCAGGGAAGCGGTCAGATACCGGTCAAGAAGTTTGTTACGGTCGTTCATAGGATTCCTTTCGAAAAAGGTCATTTCTGTCTTTTATTATACTCCTTTTCACAGGGGAATGCAAGAGGGAAGGAGGGACTTTTTTGTCAATCGGCAAGAAACGAAAAAGCAAACAAGCATTGCGAGTGCTAAAAACCAAGCCGAATTTCCCTAAAATGCAAGTGAAACCTTCCCGACTCTGTGTAAATTTTAGCACTCTTTCGACAAGAGTGCTAAAATTTACGGATTTGACATAAATAACGGCATAAGCGTTCACAAGATGGGGGTATACTGTTCTTGTAAGCGAAAGATAACCCGCTTCCCAAAAAAATCATTCCATTGGAGGTATTTCAAAATGTTTGGAATTACACCATATCGCAGCTTTTTCAGCCCCTTCCGTGAACTGGAGCGCATGGAAAAGGAATTGTTTTCCGGTAGCGGAAGCCGTTCGGCCTTTCGGACCGACGTGCGGGACATGGGGAACGAATTTCTCATCGAGGCCGAGCTGCCCGGCTTCCAAAAGGAGGACATTCAGGTGGATGTGGAGGCCGACACCCTGACCATCCACGCCGAGAGAAAGAATGAAACCAACCAAGAGGACGACAAGGGCAACCTGATCCACTCGGAGCGGTTCTACGGCTCCTACGAGCGAAGCTTCCGTTTCGACTCGGTGGATAGCGACGCCATCGCCGCCGCCTACGTGGACGGGGTGCTGAAGCTGACGCTTCCCAAGAAGAAGGAGACGCTTCCCGCCGCAAGACGGCTGGAGATCGTCTGAAAGAAAAAGCGCTTGTGGCGTCAGCCACAAGCGCTTTTTTTATAGCTCAATATCGGCAAGGGAAAAATCGTCGAAATCCGACCTCACTTCGGGTGCGGAGGCCGTTACCGTCTTGCCCACCACGGTGGCGAAGTCAGCCTCGGGGTTTTGGTAGAGGATGTTCAGGACTGCCATATAGTCACGGATGATCTCGCGGGGCGTGATCATCACGTCGGCGCCGGCGCGGGCGGTGCATTCGGTGAGAAACGCCGCCATGTCCTCGTCGCCCAGACGGGGCGTCCAGCCGAAGTGCATGGCGTGGAGCTTGGTCACGCGGGTGACCAGAGCAAAGAGCTCGTTGTCGGAAAGGCGTCGCAGACGGATCACGGGGCCGAGGAGATCCCGGTATTCCCCGCTTCCGAAGCGGCTGTCGGCCAGACGGGAGCGAAGGGCCTCGTAGCTGAACAGGCCGCGGCGGGTATCCTCCAGGAATTGAGGGGTACCGCCCAGGATCATGGAAAGGCCGGGAGCCCGTCCCTGGAGGGTATCGTTGAACATGGACAGGAGCTTTTCGTAATTGTTCTCGCGGCTGACGCGGTTGACGATCTTGTAGAGGTTCACGCACTCGTCAAGGAAGACCACCAGGCCGTGATAGCCGATGCGGCGGGAAAACTCGGCCCAGAGCTTGATATAATCGTACCAATTCTCGTCGTCGATGATGGAGCCCACCGCAAGGTCGGCACGGGCCTCGGTCTTGGTGGTGTACTCGCCGCGGAGCCAGCGCATACAGCAGCTCTTCTTCTCCTCGTCGTCGGAGAGAGTCGCGCGGTAGTATTCGCTGATGACGGCAGCAAAGTCGAAGCCTCCCACGCCGTTTTCCATTTCACGGGCCAGGGCAAAGACTCGCTTGCTCACCTCTTGACGGAAGGCGGGATCGTCGGGGAGGAGACCCTCGGACGCCACCTGGTTCTGAAGGGAGGAGAGCCACTTGGCCACGATCTGGGACAGCGCGCCCCCCTCGGGGGCGGTGCGGGAGGAAAGATTGCGGATCAGCTCGCGGTAGGTGGCGATCCCCGCCCCCTTGCCGCCGCAGATGCGGCGTTCGGGAGAGAGGTCGGCGTCGGCGCAAAGGAAGCCCCGCTCCAGGGCATAGCCCCGCATGAGCTGCATCAGGAAGCTCTTGCCGCTTCCGTATTTACCGATGAGAAAGCGCATGGCAGAGCCTCCCTCCTTCACTGCCTCAAGGTCAGCAAGGAGGGCTGCGATCTCGGCATCCCGGCCGATGGCGATATACGGCGCCCCGAGACGGGGCACCACCCCCGCCGAAACGGAGCTGATGAGAGACGAGAGTATGCGCTTGGGTACCGTTATGACTTCATCCATTGGATAAGATCCTCCCTGTAATCGGAGACGACCCGATAGCCCTCCTCTCCCTCCTCCAGGACTGCGTCACCGATCACGTCGTAGAAGAAATCGTTGACGGACTCGGCCAAGGCGTCGGGAAGAAGGCGGCGGGTACGGGCAAGTGCGGAAAAGCCCTCCCTGTCTTCGTTAAGACAGAGGGCAAGGGCTTGGCTCAGGTAATCGGCTGCGGCAGAGACGGGCAGGGGAGACGGGGGCTCGGCGGTTCCTTCTCCGCTCTCGGCCTTCGGCTCTCCGTCCCGTAAGGGGAGGGCGACGGACAAGGCTCCCTTGGGGGAGGTCTTCTCTCCTTCAAGAGCGGGGCCTGCCTGTTCCGTCTCCTCGGCTTCCACCAAACGCTCGGTGGTCGCCCAGGCCTGTTCCTCAATGGCCTTGGCGTAGTCGAGGGAGAACTGACTCCGTTCCGGCTCGTAAAGGGCATCGTAGGCCGGGACGGAGGCGGCAGCCTCCTTTTTTTGTGCTTTTTTGAAGGGGGCAAAGTATTCGTCCACCGCCTGTCGGAGCGGCATGGGCAGATTGGGGGTATGAAAGCGGCTGCGGATGCCGAGGAGCCCCCTCACCTGGTTTTCGGCGTATTTGACGGTGTCGGTGACGGTGTAACGAAGCTCCACCGAGCGGGAGCAGGCGAGGTAGCTCACCTCGAGCCGCCGCTTCTGGTCAAAGCAGCAGAGGGCGCCGCCGAAGGCGTCGCGGGTGGTGACGGCGTGTACCATGGCGCCCTTGCCGATGGGGGCAAAGACGGTCTTGTGCTCGGCCTCCGCCTTTCCCCATGCGTAGAGGAAGGCACCGCGGACGTGCTTTTCAAAGAGATGGCGGTTTTCGGGGGTAATGAACTTGCTGCTTCGCCAGTTGTAGGAGGAGCAGTAGGAAAAGAGGGCCGAGGCGTAAGGGGAGGCAGCGCTGCCGTCGTAGCCCACGTAAAATTCCTTCAGAGAGGCGGCCTGCAGGACGGCAGGGAAAAAGCGGGCGTAATAGCGGTCGGGAGGAGCCAGATGATGGACCAGGCAGTAATCGCAGACCCATTCGGCCAGGCTTCGGTCCAGCTTGGGATAGGTCTCCCGATAGGCCTCCCAGAGCTTGCAGAGAAGCTCCACCCCCTCCCGGGGCGGGATCCTGTCGGGGAGATTGATGATCTCGTAGAGAAAGAGCAAAAGGTAGGCGTAATCGGCGGGGAGATACCGTCCCGCCTTGGCCTCGGTCCGCCAGTAGAGGTAGTATCGGAGCTGCTCCTTTGAGAGCTGGGCGTACTGAGGGGTGTAGGAAAAGAAGGGCACCGCCCGGCAGGGCTCTCCCGTCTTGTCGGCGTAGCGGAGGGCGTGCTTGCGGAAGCTCTCATAGAAGGAATAGCGGGTGGGCCAGGGCTTCACGGTCACCGATTCGATCAAGGGATTCCCCTCCGGGACGTAGGTGTCAAGGGGAGCGTCGGGGAGAGGGACGGCCTCGGCTTCCTGCGGCGGAAGAGACGTTTCCCCATCACCAAAGGCCAGGGCGGCGCGAAGCTTTTGCTTCTCCTCGGCCTTACGCAAGGCCTCCCGCGCCAGTCGGAGCTTGTCGCTTTCCTCCCGCTTGGGAATGGCCTCGCCGCCGTCCTGTGAAGCAGAGCCGGGGACGGCAACCTCCACCGTGTCGGTGTCACGGGAGAAGGTAGGGCGGCTTTTTCGCTCGGGAAGCAGGCCGTCCATGTCCCAAAAGTCGTCGGTGCGGGTGATCTTGTCATGATATGGGTTCGTCACGGCGGGCCTCCTTTCCCTCTTAACAGTGTATCATGTTATTATAGCATGAAAATTCGAATATGTCAACGGGAAAACCATCGAAGAAACATATGGGGCTCTGCCCCATACCCCGCCAAGAAAACTTTTTGGAAAAAGTTTTCTTGTAACTTTCAAGAACTTTGAATAGCGAAAAACTCCGTTTTTCGCCAATAAAAGTTCTTGAAGAGTCGAGAGGAACTTCTTTCAAGAAGTTCCTCTCGCAGGGTATGGGGCAGAGCCCCATGCTATTCGTTTTTCTTATCGATTCAAAATCAGCTCGGTGAGCTTGACAGGCTCCACGATCTTGCCATCCTTGTAGACGCGCATATTACCGGAGGCGATCTCGTCGATGAGGACGACCTCACCGTTATTGTAGCCGAACTCGAACTTAATATCCCACAGGTCAAGACCGATGGTCTTGAGGTCGTCAGCCACGATCTTGGTGATTTTGAGAGTCTGTGCCTTCATGCTCTCAAACATTTCGGGGGTCATGACCTTCAGAGCAGCCAGGCCCTCGCCGGTGACCAGGGGATCGCCCTTCTCGTCGTTCTTGAAGGTGCACTCCACGTAGCCACCCTCAAGAGGGGTGCCGTCCTGGATGTATTCGCCGTAGCGGCGGATAAAGGAGCCGGTCGCCACCAGACGGCAGATGACCTCAAGGCCGTTACCGCCCTGGGCTTTACCGAAGCACTCGGCGGGGAGGACCTCCATGGTGGCGTTATCTACGTCGGCAGAGACGTAGTGGGTCTTGATGCCGGCTTCCTTCAGCATCTCGAAGTAGTAAACGGAGGTACGGAGGTTGGCCTTTCCGATGCCCTCGATGGTGAGGCCGACGGTGTTTTCTCCGGGATCGAAGACGCCGTCCTTGCCGGTGCAGTCATCCTTGAATTTCAGGAGAACGTTGCCGTTTTCCAGTTCATAAACGTCCTTGGTTTTGCCGGTGTAGCGCTTTTTCATAATCGGTACTCCTTTAGCGGTAAGCAGTTTTCACATCCCTATTATACCGCATCGCTTGCGGTTTGTAAAGGAAAAAAACGTCGAAAATTGGGCATTTTTAGAGAAACTTTTTGTTACGAAAGGGAAACGGGGAGAGAGGCGTCGGGGAAGACGCCGTCAAGGGAGACGGAGCAGTCGGCTGCCAGGAGGGTAACGCCCGCCGCCTCGGCGCGGCGGAGGGCCTCCCCGAAGGCGGGGTGAGTTTCGTCGTTAGGACGGACGCAGGTCACGTCCTTCATCTGGACCACGAAGAGCAGATAGGCCCGGTAGCCCTCCCGTTGGCAGGCGATCAGCTCCTCGATATGCTTCACGCCCCGTTCGGTGGGAGCGTCGGGAAAATAGGCAATACCGTCCCGCTCCAGCGTCACGCCCTTGACCTCCAAAAAGGCCTTGACGTCGCCGTCCTCGATATAGAAGTCAAAGCGGGATTTCCCATAGGTCACCTCCCGCCGGATGATGGCGTTGGGGGAGAACAGATGTCCCTTCCGCAGCCATTCCTCGGCCAGGGCGTTGGGGGCCTGGGAGTCCATGTTGATGAGAAGCGGCGGCTTTCCCCCCCGCGCCTTTTCCACCATGACCAGGTCGTAGCGGGTCTTGCGGGCGGGGTTATGGCCCTCGGCCAGGTAGACGGTAGCGTCGGGAACGAGAAGCTCGCGGCACCGCCCGGTATTTTTCACGTGCACCGTTTCGACCTTGCCGTCCAGCATCACCTGTGCGACAAAGCGGTTGGGGCGGGCAAGGAAGCGGGCCTTCGTCAGATTACGGTAGGTCATAGCTCCTCCCCGAGTCGGGCAAGGATGACCTTCATAAGTCCCTCGCAGCCCTCGTAAATGTCCCGAAAGGCAATATCAAAGCGGTCGCTGTACCAGGGGTCGGCCACGTCTCCGGGACGGTTGGTATAGTCCATGAGAAGTGACAGCTTTCCGTCGGGATCGCCCCCCAGCATACGGTGCATATTGGTCAGGTTGCGGCGATCCATGCCGATGAGGTAGTCGTAGGCGTGGTAGTCGGAGGTTTTGAGCTGAACGGCCCGCTTGCCCCGCATGGTGAGGCCGTGACGGTTGAGCTCGGCCTCGGCGGGGGGATAGACGGGATTGCCCACACCGCGGAAGATCTCCTCGGTGCTGGTGGCGCAGGAGGCCACCGTTATACGGTGGGCGATTCCCCGCTTTTCGGCCATGTCGCGGAAGATACACTCGGCCATGGGACTGCGGCAGATGTTGCCGTGGCAGACGAAGAGAATACGGATCACCTTTCAAATTCCTCCCGATGGGCTTCAAAAAAGTCGTGATAGAGCCGCACGTTGGGCAGCTCCGTCCAGGGACGGACGGCGGCGGGGGCGGCATCGAGGTCGTAGATCTTGGCGCCCTTCATGGACAGGAGGAAGGGCGAATGGGTGGCGAGGATGAACTGACAGCCGTAAAAGCGGGCGGAATCCTCCAAAAATTGGCGTAGCTCGTTCTGAAAGGCGGCCGACAGGCTGTTTTCGGGCTCGTCAAGAAGATAGAGGGCGTTTTCCCCGATCTGCTTGGTGAAGTACATCAAGGCATTCTCGCCGTTGGAGCGCCCGATATTTTCCCGCGGGATGCGGCGGGCGGTGAAGCTAGATTTGGTGGTATGGCGAGCCTCGTTGCGGCGCTTCAGCTCCTCGTAATCCTCAAGGGAACGGAGCTGAAAGGTGGGCTGTGTGGGATCGCGGTAGGAGGCGTATTCCTCGAAGATGTCCTCGCG
>SVSM01000029.1 GCA_015064295.1 Oscillospiraceae bacterium
GTCAACGTAGATCTGGTCTGCGTTCACGTGAACCACGGTCTCATGCGCAAGGGTGAGAGCGAGCAGGTCATTGAGGTCTTCGGCGAGGCGCTGGAGGCAAACCTGATCTACGTTGACGCCACCGACCGCTTCCTCGACCTTCTGGCCGGCGTTTCCGAGCCCGAAAAGAAGAGAAAGATCATCGGCGGCGAGTTCATCAAGGTCTTCGACGAGGAGGCCTCCAAGCTGAAGGGCATCTCCTTCTTGGCCCAGGGCACCATCTATCCCGACATTCTCGAAAGTGACGGCGTCAAGGCGCACCACAACGTGGGCGGTCTGCCCGAGGATATGCAGATGGAGCTGGTGGAGCCCGTTAAGCTGCTCTACAAGGATGAGGTCCGCGTCGTGGGCGAGGCCCTCGGTCTGCCTCACGCCATGGTCTACCGTCAGCCCTTCCCCGGCCCCGGTCTCGGTGTCCGTTGCCTCGGCGCCATCACCCGCGACCGTCTCCACGCTCTCCGCGAGGCCGACGCCATCCTCCGTGAGGAGTTTGATCTGGCCGGTCTTGCCGGTAAGGTGTGGCAGTACTTCATCGCCGTGCCCGACGTCAAGAGCGTCGGCGTCCGCGACGGCAAACGCTACGAGGGCTGGCCCGCTATCATCCGCGCCGTCAATACCACCGACGCCATGTCCGCTACCATCGAGGAGATCCCCTACGCCCTCCTCCACAAGATCACCGACCGCATCACCCACGAGGTGGAAGGCATCAACCGCGTCCTCTACGACCTGACGCCCAAGCCCATTGGGACCATTGAGTGGGAATAAGGATTAAAACAACCGAAACCTTTTATCTGTTAAAGAGGTTTCGGTTGTTATTTTTTTAAAACCCCTTTTCTTTTTCCCAAATGTGTGATATAATAAGTGTGCGACACATTTGAATATTTCCACTGACAAGGGAGTACTATCGGTAAAAACGTACTCTCTCCCCTTGTTATAGTGGAAAAATGTGTCGCAACATTGAGAGAGCCGTTTTTCGTGCGTCTCTTGATGGGACGCACTTTTTAATTTTGGAGGAAAGAAATATGAAGTTCGGGCTCCGCACACCTTCCATAAAACGCTCCTTTAAAGCCAGAACAACCGGAAAGATGAAACGGGCAATTAAAAAAGCCCTTCTTCCCGGATATGGGAAAAAGGGGGTCGGGTGGATTAAGAACCCCAAAAAGGCCGCTTATAATAAGGTGTACAATAAAACATCGTTTAGCATTTGGGACATATTTAAATAACAAAACGGAGGGATTCAAAATGAAAAAAACACTACTGATTTTCCTGACTTTGCTTGTTGCAACCATGTTTGCATTTGCCTCTTGCGATGAAACAAGCTTTTCAGACAGCTCATTTGAGCAAGTAGAAAACAATTCGCCAAAGGATACCACAAATAATAATAGCATTTCCATAAGCCCCGGCAACTCCTCCAATAAGGAAGACAAGAACGATTCGGATAGCACAACATCAAAAAAGCAAGAGGCCTCAACCCCCGAGGAAACAACCCCCAAGAAACCCGACAAAACCCCATCTAACGATGAAAAGGTTACGATGGTTTGGATTCCTAAAACCGGCTCCAAATATCATTCAAATTCCACTTGCAGTAATATGAAGTCTCCAAAGCAAGTTACGCTGGAGACCGCAAAAAAGCAAGGGTATACGGCTTGTAAAAGGTGTCACTGATATAGCAAAGCCCCCGCGTTTTTTCAAACGCGGGGGCTTTTTTATCGGTACTGCCGATCGGTTGACTCCGAGGCGGCTTTTGTTAACTGTTTGGATGGGGCCGTTCTTTTATCGTCTGTTAGCCGGGCGTCTGCCGCGTCTTGCGGCTCTTGCTCTGCTGCGGCGGCTGGACATCCAGGTTCCGCCGATGATAAACAGGAACGTCAAGGCAAAGACCACGATTACGATGATGAGGAACACGCGACTGAGGTCGTTCATGTTGCTGCCGACGTCCTCGTCGTCACCTTCGCCCTCGTCGCCTTCGTCATCGCCGGGATCTTCGGGGTCCTCGGGATCTTCGGGATCCTCCGGATCCTCCTCGCCGTCGTTGGTCTGGCCGGGGACCAGGGCGGGGATCTCTCCCACGTCACGGTACTGGCAAGCCGTGCAGTAACGCTCCTGGTAGCCCTTGACGTTTTCCTTGGGCTCAGAGATCACCTCCCACTCGCCGTAGGTGTGATTCTCGGTGGCGTTCAGCACGGTGTTGCTGACCACGCCGCCGCAATCGTTACAGGTGATCTTCTCATAACCCTCCGCGCCGCAGGTCGGTTCCTTGCGGTCGGTGGTGGTGTTGGTGTGGGGGCAGGTGCCGGAGGCTACGGTGATATTGGGGGTGGTGGTAGAGATCGATACGCCGTAGAAGACCGTGATCGCCTGGCCGTTATCGTCCATCGTCAGCTCCTTGTTGTTCTCTACGCTGACGGAAAGACCATTTTCCATGAAGTCCTTGTAGGCCACGTCCTTAGTCGCACCGCTTTGATAGGTCAGGGTGATGACCATGGTGGAGAGGTTCAGCTTGTCGCCCTCGGTATAGGTCAGGTTGGGCATGGTCTTGAACTGGATGCGAATGACCTTTTCCAGAGCCTCTACGGCTTCGGTCTTGGAGGAGGTTTTACTGTCCGTATAGAATTCGGATTTCGACTCGGCCTTGACCGTGGCTACGTAGGACTTGCCGGCTACGATCTTGGTGCCGTCGCAAAGAAGATTGCCGCTCTTATCGGTGAGCTTAACCGTTTCGACAACGGTATTCGAGCCCTTCTCGTAAATTTCGACAATATATTGCTTAACGGTTCCCGAGGCGTTGGTATCGGTGATCAGAAACTCCAGACCGCCGTTCAGAAAGTCCTGCGTCAGCTTGATCTTGGGGGTGGCCAGGGTGCCGACCTTGGTGTAGAAGTCGGTGGACTGAGCCGATTCGTCACTATCCTCATACTCGGGCTGGTCCGAAACAGCAATGACGGTAAAGGTGTACTTGCCGCCCTGGGTCAGCTCATTCTTAAAGTCAAAGGAGGTTCCGGTGGCGATCTGAGCGTCGCCAACCTCTTTGCCGTCCTTGTAGGCCTGTACGCTGTAGCCGGAAGCGTTGGCAACGGCGTCCCACTTGGCTACGCTACCCTCCCAGGTCAGGCCGGCGGGAGCGGGGAGCTTTTGCTTCAGGGTGACGGAAACCGAATTCATCGTGCCGCTATCCGACTTGGAGGTGGCGCCGCCCATGGCCCTGGTGACGGTAACGGTTCCGGTTCCGGTCGCATCGCTCTTCACCTTCAGCTTCAGGGTGTATACGATCTTTTCTCCCGAAACGAGCGGATCGGCAGCCTCGCCGGTGTCAAACAGGCCGTTATCCATGATGTTAATGCTTACCACTCCGTTTTCGTGGCTGACAATATCAAAGTCCCAGTCCTCTACGGTGGTAGCGTCGGCGTCGACAGCAAAGCTTACGTATTCAAACATATCCGTCGAATACGTCACCTGTCCGCTGATAACGCCCAGGCTGGTGCCTTCCTTTACGTCACCGATGGTAACGGCGTAAGTAACGGTTCCTCCTGCCGGCACCACCTCGTCACCCGACACGGTGATGGCGAAGGTTTCGCCTGCGCCGTTGACCACCAGCGTCGTGGCAAAGACGGCAAACACGATCAGTAATACTGCAAGTAATTTCTTCATTTCAAATTCTCCGGCTTCTTTCGTTAATTATCGTAAATATTGGTCTTTCCCATCAGGTGGCGTCGAATGGCAACGTAGTCAAAGGCCAGCACCTCACCGTCGTGATCGGCATCGGCTGCTCTCTCATACGCGCCCGTCAAGGGGGGGGCGTTCATCAGATCAAAGCGCACGGCAACATAGTCAAACGCCAGGATCTCACCGTCGCCGTCCACGTCACCAAGCACTACGACCGTCAGACTGTCTACCGCCTCGTCGCCGTCCATCAAACTGACCACGCAGCCGGTGCCGATGAAGGCCGTGCCGCTCGTGATCTCGTTTCCCTTGGCGTCAAAGACCTTGACGCTCTCGGGATTTTGGAGATGGCTGAGTAATGCGGTCAGAGTGGTTTCGGCAATCACCTGATGCAGGTAGCCGCCCTCTTCCCCGACGGTGTAGGTGCTTTCGCCTGTCAGCTCCAGCTTCCGGGGCTTCTCCAGGATCGTCAGCGTCAATTCCTTTTCGTCGGATACGATGCTGTCAAACAGAGAGAAGGTGACCGAGAAGGTAAAGGTTCCGAACTCGGTGGGCGTTCCCGTCAGAGTGCCGTCGTTCAGAAGCTCAAGTCCCGCGGGCAGGTCGCCGTCGGTCAGCTCCCAGGACAGGTCGTCGGAGGGAATCTCGGCGTGGAAGTCCGATTCCAGTACCGCCGTGTAGGTCTTCCCCATAACGCCGTCTTTCAGATTTTCAGTCACTACCGAGGGCTTGTCCGGCGTCGCAACGGTATGAGTGAGGGTATCGGGATCGATCTGAACGCTCACCGGATCCAGATCGGTGTTGATCAGCTGGTAGGAGTAGAACCGTACCGAAGCGTCTCCCAGACCGATCACTCGGAAGGTCATGGAGCACAGAACGGTATCGGTCGCCGTCATGTTGGCAGTCTGCAGATACTTGATCCCGTAGGCGCCTTCGTTTTCACCGTCCATCCGCTTGGCCTCTGCATCCTCCGCAAGGAGAGTCGCTGACTCGTACTGAAGGTTTTCGGTGGGCAGGAAGCAGAAGGTCCCCGCGCAAAAGCCCCCTTCGTTTGCGGCGATGGACACCGTGTAGGTGACGGTGTCGCCCAGCGCTACCGTCTCGCCCTCCGCTACGTTATCGGTCAGCGTCAGCATGAGGCCTTCCGTGGCGTGTATCGGCATGATAACGCACGTGAACAGCGTCATGAACGCCGTTAGTGCGGCCAGTATTTTTTGTTTTTTCATAGGCGAACCATCCCTTTCGTCGATTCCGTCGTGCGGCGGCGGTTTCCCATCGGATGACAGGCGGCGGATGACGGATCTCGGGATCCGCACCGCCGCTTTCACTCGATTTTGTTTCTATATATAAAATTATACAGGGAAGATGGGGTTTTGTCAATAAGGTTGAGAAGGAAATATTCGGTTGGTTTGTAAAGAGGTTGTGAACTTTTGGGGGTGGGTTTTGTTTTTTTGTTTGTTTTTGCGGGCGGGGATGATGATTCTTTGAATCGGGGGTTTTTCTAACGTTCTTTTCTCGTGAAGATGATGATTCTTCGAATCGGGGGTTCTTCTAACTTTCTTTTCTCGTGAAGATGATGATTCTTCGAATCGGGGGTTCTTTCGCACCTTTCTTTCCGCAAAGAAAGGTGCCCAAAGAAGGCGCTAAAACTTTTTCTTCTTCTTTGAAGAAAAAGTTTTAGAATCAAAAAGAAGAAGCTTCACGCCTCGCCTGTGCGCGTTCAGCGCACGGGCGGCTCGGCGGTTTGGCTTTGTTAAAGCAAAAGGGAAAGAAGTCCAAAACGCGCACGACGGCTCTTGGCTTTGTCGGTGCAAAAGGAGCTTGCGCCATACGGTGTGCCAGTCTTTACGGGTCGGTGATCCCGAGGGATGCGTTACCCTCTGCGGCACACAATGAAAAAGTTGGTACAATGTGGCCGCTTCAAAACGATCTCTGCGGCACACATGGAAAAGAATTGGCTCGGCCTTGTTGTCGCAAAAGGATTTCTGCAGCCAACATGGAAAAGAATCGGCGCGACGTTGTTGTCACAAAACATTCTCTGCGGCCCGCCATGAAAAAGGTTGAATGGACGCAGTATTGTTTCCAGAAAACGTTCTCTGCGGCCATCTTTGGAAAAAGCTATATTAACAGCACTCTCTTACGCCTTTGTAAGTATCCCCGATAGCAGAAACTTTGGCCGCAGTGATGGGGTGTTCCCTTGGTAGGTTGGGCTTTCCCTTTTAGGCAGAAGGGGTATGGGGGTACCAAGGGGGAGGGGCATTGTTTTCTTCGGCGAAAGCTCTGCTTTCGTCGAAAAAACAGCCCCTTATCCCCCTTGGCGTGGTTTCGGCAGTTCCGCAAGCGGAACTGCAGGTACATTTCTTTTCACGAGAAAAGAAAGTACAGAAAAACAACTCTTTTTTGTTCTATCTTCTCAACTAACGATCAGAAGAAACAAAATTCAGAAATAACCCCTGCCACTTCCGTCAACACTCAAAAAAACAAAAAAGGACCTCCACACATGAACATTCTCTTCGCCACCTCCCGCCTCTCCCTCGGCGGTGCCGAGACTCACATCGTCGGTCTTACAGAGGAGCTCACCGCCATGGGTCACACCGTCACCGTGGCCTCGGCGGGCGGTAAGCTGACCGCTTCCCTGCCCGACGGCGTCCGTCACGTCCCCCTCCCCCTTGACCGAAAGGATCCCCTTTCGGTCCTTCGCTCACTGCTCGGGCTGCGCCGCCTTCTGAAAAGCGAGCCCTTTTCCGTCGTTCACGCCCACGCCAGGATCCCGGCGTTTCTCTGCGGTCTTTTGCAAAAGACCATGCGCTTCCCCTTCGTCACCACGGCACACCTGGATTTCCCACGAAAACGCTGGGGCCTTTTCAGTCAATGGGGAGATAGAACGCTGGCCGTCAGCCAGGACATCAAGGATCATCTCATTCGGGAGTATGGGCTGTCTCCCGATACCATCGCCGTCACCGTCAATGGCATCGATACAGCACATTTTTCTCCCCTCCCTCACGAGGGTGGTCTGCATCTCCTCCACGTCAGCCGGCTGGACGCCGACCGCAGTCTGACCGCCTTTTCCCTGATTGCCATCGCAGGGGATCTGCGGCGACGGTTTCCCGACTTCCGCCTGACGATCCTGGGGGAGGGAGGAGACCTCCCTGCCGTCCGAGAGGCCGCACGGCGGATGGATCCTCACGGGGCCTTTCTTTCGGTTCCCGGAGGGGTTGCCGATCCGGCGCCCTACCTAAAGGAAGCCAATCTTTTCGTCGGAGTATCCCGCGCTGCTCTTGAGGCCATGGCCTGCGGGCTTCCCGTGATCCTCTCGGGCAATCAAGGGTACGGGGGGATCCTGACTCCCGAGGCCCTCCCCGTCATGGCGGCCACCAACCTCTGCTGCCGCGGATGCCCTCTGCCCACCGAGCAGGGGCTTTTACGGGACGTTACCGAGCTGTTATCCGACCGCCTACGGCGTGATACGCTGGGGACCTTCGGGCGGGAGACGATCCTGCGGGCGTATCCCTTTTCCCGTACTGCGGAGGACTGCCTCTCCCTCTACGATTCCCTTCCGCCGCGTCCCTCTGAAAAAAGGGGCGGGGTTTTGCTTTGCGGCTATTTCGGCTACGGCAATACGGGAGATGAGGCCATTCTTTCCGCCTCTCTTGCCGCCTTGCGGCGGGAGGATGCCTCCCGTCCCGTTACCGTGCTGGCCGCCAAACCTCGCCGTGTGGCACGGCATCACGGCGTAAGGGCGGTGGGACGCTTCGATCCTCTCGGCGTATGGCGAGAGCTCCACCGCTGTAAGACGCTCTTATTCGGGGGCGGCGGTCTTTTACAGGATGACACCAGTCTGCGATCTCTTCTCTACTACACCGCCCTTCTGCGTCTCGGCCGTGCCTTGGGCAAGGAGGTGGTCCTCCGTGCCGGCGGCGTGGGGCCTCTCACCCGTCCTATCAGCCGCCGTATGGTAAGAAACGCTCTGCACGGTGCAGCGGTCACGGTTCGGGATCGGGCTTCCAAGCGGTTACTGACCGAGCTTGGCCCGGAGGGCGGGGTGACCGTCGTCCCCGACACCGCCCTCTCCCTCCCTCCTGCCGACAGAGACCGCGTTGCTCATCTTCTACGCCGCTATGGGCTTACGGCAGGGAAATTCGCCGTTCTCGCCTTGCGGGAGGAAAGCTCCCTTCTCCTTCCCCTTCCCCGTGATCTGACACCGGTTCTCATTCCCTTCTTCCCCCGGGAGGATCGGGCGATCTGCCTGGCCTTTCAGAGGCGGTTGCCCCGCGCCGTTCTCATGGAGGGGCTCTCCCCCTCCGAGATCCTGGGGGTGATCGGCGAGGCCGCCGCCGTGCTCGGGATGCGGCTTCACGCGCTCATCTTCGCAGAACGCATGGGTGTTCCCTATCGGGCGGTGGGGGATAATCCGAAATTGACCGGCTATCCGAAAAGCGATGCTTTGCCCTCCGCCAAGGCCGGCTGATGGCTAAAATCTTCCTGCTTTTTTTGGTTTCCTTCCGGTAAAATATTGAAATCCCCGCGCAACTGTGCTATAATGGCCTTACTACCGTAACGTCAGGAGATACGCGCATGAAGGTCATCGACATCATTCGGGGCGGCAAGCCCAGTCTTTCCTTTGAGGTGTTTCCACCCAAAATCCACGACAATCTGGAAAACGTCATGGCATCGGCCGCCGCCATTGCCGACCTGTCCCCCTCCTATATGAGCGTTACCTACGGCGCAGGAGGTACCACCGCCGCCTATACCGCCGAGATCGCCTCGGCCCTGCTGGCCAAGCAGGTGACGCCGGTGGCCCATCTCACCTGCGTGGGGGCCTCCCGCGAAAGCATTCGGGAGCGTCTTACCGACCTGAAGGCAAGAGGCATTGAGAACATCCTCGCCCTCCGCGGCGATCTGCCCGCCGGAATCACGCCCACCGACCTGACCTATCGCTACGCCAGCTCCCTGACCGAGGAGATCCGTGCCTTCGGCGGCTTCTGCATCGGGGGTGCCTGCTATCCCGAGACTCACCCCGAAAGCGCGAACACCTTGGCCGACCTGGAGGGCCTGCGCCGCAAGGTGGAAAGCGGCTGTGAATACCTGACCACCCAGATGTTTTTTGACAACGATATTCTTTATAATTTTCTGTACCGTCTGCTCCGCGCCGGCATCGACGTGCCGGTAGTGGCCGGCGTCATGCCGGTGACCAACGCCGCCCAGATCAAGCGGATCTGCGGGATCTCCAAAAACGCGCTCCCCCAGCGATTCCTCCGTATCGTTGACCGTTTCGGAGACAATCCCGCCGCCATGATGCAGGCGGGGATCGCCTTTGCTACCGAGCAGATCATCGATCTCTACGCCAACGGCATCTCCGCCGTTCACGTCTATTCCATGAACAAGCCCGAGGTGGCCGCCGCCATTCGGCGAAATCTCTCGGAGATCCTTCGATGAGCCCTGCGGTCCTCGTCGGGCGGATCGGGGCGGAGGATCTGATTCCCGATCCTCGCGAGACTGCCCTGCGCCTCGGCTGTCCCGCCGATACGGTGGCCTCGGCCGACGCGTGCTTAAAGGAGCTGAGAGAAGCCGTTCTCTGTCGTTATGCCGCCTGCCGTCTTCCCGTCTCTCACCCTGCCGAGGGGATGACCGATCTGGGCTTTGGGGTGCTGCCTTCCTTTGATCTTGTGAAAAATCTCGGTGACTGTCGGGAGGCCTTCCTCCTGGCCGTTACCCTGGGGGCCGGCGTGGATCGCCTGCTTCTGCGGCTCTCCCATCTCTCCCCTGCGCGGCATTTTATCACCGACGCCCTGGCCTCTGCCATGGCGGAGGCGGCCTGCGATATGGCCGAGGCGGCGGTGAAGGGCTCCCTTTCTTGCCGCCCCCGTTACAGTCCCGGCTACGGCGATCTGCCCCTCTCGGTACAGGAGCCGCTGTTGGCGCGGCTGGACGCTTCCCGCCGGATCGGCGTTACCCTGGGGGACGCCCTTCTGATGTCACCCTCCAAATCCATTACCGCCATTATAGGAATTTTACCATGAAAGACGACATTCGTTCTATCCTGCGTACCAAGCGCCTCTGCTTTGACGGTGGAACCGGCACCGTTCTGCAGGAGATGGGACTGCCCGCAGGGCAAGCTCCCGAAGCCTTGAACCTGTCCTCCCCCGAAACCATCGTTGCCCTGCACCGCGCCTATCTTGCGGCGGGTTGCGACATCATCAAGACCAACACCTTCGGCATCCACCGCCTGAAATACGACAACTACCGTGAGCTCATTGAGGCGGGGCTTGCCTGTGCAAGAGAGGCAGTCAAGGACTACGAAAACGCCTACGTTGCCTACGACATCGGCCCCATCGGACGGCTCCTTGAGCCACTGGGCGATCTGCCCTTCGAAACGGCGGTCTCGGTCTTTGCCGACTCCCTCCGTCTGGCCGAGCAGGGGGGCGCCGATCTCATCCTCATCGAAACTATGAACGACAGCTACGAGACCAAGGCCGCCGTTCTGGCCGCCAAGGAGGTCTCCTCTCTCCCTATCCTCGTGACCAACGCCTACGACGAGTCGGGCAAGCTGATGACCGGGGCCTCCCCTGCCGCCATGGTAGCGCTTCTGGAGGGCCTTGGCGTCGATGCCCTCGGTGCTAACTGCTCCTTCGGCCCCGATAAGATGATCCCCATCGTAAAGGAGCTGCTGACCTACGCCTCGGTTCCCGTGATCCTCAATCCCAACGCGGGGCTCCCCGTCGTGAAGGAGGGGAAAACCGTCTTCCCCATCGGCCCCGACGCCTTCGCCTCCTACATGAAGCCCTTGGCCGAGGAGGGTGTTTCTCTGCTGGGCGGCTGCTGCGGCACCACACCTGCACATATCCGCGCCCTCAAGGCCGCCATCGACACGCTTCCCTATCGGCCCGTGACCGAGAAGGAGCTGACGCTGGTCTCCTCCTATACCCACGCCGTGGTGATCGGCGACGATCCCCTTCTCATCGGCGAGCGCATCAATCCCACCGGCAAGCCCAAGCTGAAGGAGGCCCTGCGGAATCACGACGTGGGCTATCTTTTACGTGAGGCGGTAAGACAGGAGGAGGCGGGGGTACAGATCCTTGACGTGAACGTGGGTCTGCCCGGTATTGACGAGCCCGCTATCATGCGGGAGACCGTCCGTGAGATTCAGGCGGTGACCGCCTTGCCCCTTCAGATCGATTCCTCCGATCCCGCAGCCGTGGAGGCCGCCATGCGGCTTTACAACGGCAAGCCCCTGGTCAACTCGGTCACCGGTGAGTCCGAAAAGCTGGCGGCCATTCTGCCGCTTATCAAGAAATACGGCGGCACCGTGGTGGCTCTGACCATGGACGAAACGGGTATCCCCGCTACCGCCGAGGGACGCCTTGCCATCGCCCTCCGCATCGCCGAGGCGGCCGCTGCCTACGGCATTAAGAAAAAGGACATTATCGTTGACCCCCTGGCTCTGTCGGTCTCCTCCGACGGCAAAAGCACCAAGGTGACGCTTGCCGCCGTTGAGGCCATCCGCCGGGCCGGCTTCCGTACCGTTCTGGGGGTGTCCAATATCTCCTTCGGCCTGCCGGCACGGGAGAAGGTGAACGCCACCTTCTTTGCCCAGGCCCTGGCCAAGGGACTCTCCTGCGCCATCATGAACCCCTTTTCCCCCGCTATGATGGACTGCTATTACGCCTTCCGTGTCCTGCAGGGACTTGATCCCGCCTGCGCCGATTACATCGCCTACACCGACGGCAAGAGCGAAGCCGCCAAGCCGACCGAGACCGTTGACGACGGGCAACGCCTTCGCTTCTGCGTTCGGAAGGGGATGGTGAAGGAGGCGGCCGAGGCTGCGTCCTCTCTCCTCGCCACCGAGGAGCCCCTGGCTCTCATCGACAGCCAGATCGTCCCTGCCCTGAACGAGATCGGGCTGGCCTTTGAGCAGAAGAAGGCCTATCTGCCTCAGCTTCTGATGAGTGCCGAGGCGGCCTCCGCCGCCTTCGGGGAGATCAAAAAGCGTTTGCCTGCCACCGAGGCCGACGGCAGACGCGCCGTGGTGCTGGCTACCGTCAAGGGCGATATTCACGATATTGGGAAAAATATCGTGAAGGTGCTGCTTGAAAGCTACGGCTTTACCGTCCACGACCTGGGCCGCGACGTGCCCCCCGAAGTCATTTGCGATTTTGCACTCGCTCACCATGTGTCCCTGGTGGGGCTGTCGGCACTTATGACCACCACCGTTCCCGCTATGGCCAAGACCATTGCGCTGCTTCACCGTGCCTCTCCCGCCATCCGCGTGATGGTGGGCGGCGCCGTCCTCAATCCCGAGTACGCCGCCGAGATCCAAGCCGATCACTACGCCCCTGACGCCATGGGCGCCGTGCGGTACGCGGAGGCGTTTTATCGGTAAGGGGTGGCTTGGGGCTCTGCCCCAAACCCCGCACAAGGAGCTTTTTGAAAAAAGCTCCTTGTGAATCCTCAAAAACCTTGAATGGCCGAAAGCTCCGCTTTCGGCAGAAAATTTTCCTTGCCACATCTTTGCCAAAAACGCAGTTTTTGGCTGATAAACGTTCTTGAAAGGGGTGTGGGGAAAACTTTTTGTAAGATGTTTTCCTCCACGTTGTTCCAATGCTCTATTCTTCCATCACCGAGCTGATCGGCGGAACGCCGCTGGCGGCGATCCGCCGTTATGAAAGCGAAAAGGGGCTTCTTGCCACCGTTCTGGTCAAGCTGGAGGGCTTCAATCCCGCCGGCAGTGCCAAGGACCGCGTGGCGTTATCCATGATACTCGACGCCGAGAAGCGGGGGCTTCTCTCCCCCGGCGGCACCATTATTGAGCCCACCAGCGGCAACACCGGCATCGGCCTTGCGGCGGTGGGTGTTTCCCGTGGCTATCGGGTGATCCTCACCATGCCCGACACCATGAGCGCCGAGCGCCGGCGCCTTCTCTCCGCCTACGGTGCCGAGCTCTACCTCACCGAGGGCAGTCAGGGGATGACGGGAGCCATTCGGAAAGCCGAGGAGCTGGCCGCCTCCATTCCCGGCAGCTTCCTTGCCGGACAGTTTGACAATCCCGCCAATCCCCAAGCCCACTACGCCACCACCGGCCCCGAGATCTGGTCCGACACCGAAGGCAAGGTCGATCTCTTCGTGGCAGGCGTTGGTACCGGCGGCACGCTGACCGGCGTCGGTCGCTACTTAAAGGAACAAAATCCTGCCGTCAAGGTGATTGCGGTGGAGCCCGCCGCCTCGCCGCTGCTGTCCCGCGGCGTTGCGGGTACTCACGGCTTACAGGGCATCGGCGCCAACTTCGTGCCTGCCAATTTGGATCGCGGCGTCTGTGATGAGATCATGACCGTCACCGAGGAGGAGGCCTACGCCGCCGCCCGCGACTTGGTCCGCCTTGAGGGGTATCTTGTCGGCATCACCTCGGGGGCTGCCCTTCATGCCGCTACGGTATTGGCCCGCCGTCCCGAAAACGCCGGCAAGGTCATCGTGGCTCTCCTTCCCGACACCGGCGATCGCTATCTTTCCACCCCTCTCTTCTCGTAAGAGCGGCACTCCCTCTTGCCAAAAGAGGAAAAATGTGGTATCCTGTAAAAAAGAGATAAAAGGAGCTTCCTTATGCATTTGCAAGAATCGGGCGAAATGTATCTTGAAACCATATACTTGCTCTCCCAAACCGGAAGGCCGGTTCGTTCGGTGGACGTAGGGGAGCATATGGGCTTTTCCAAGCCCAGCGTCAGCCGTGCCGTCGGTCTTTTGAAGGAGGGCGGCTACGTGGTCGCCAACGCCGAGGGCCATCTGTCTCTGACCGAGGCGGGGCGGAAGGCCGCCGAAAAAATCTTCCGACGCCATACGGTGCTGACCCGTCTTTTGGTCGCACTGGGTGTTGACGAGACCACCGCTACCGAGGATGCCTGCCGTATGGAGCACGTCATCAGCGACGTGACCTACGAGGCCATGAAGCGGTACGTTCTCGACGTGGACGGCGAACAAGGATAATCGCTCACATTATCGCAACATCAATACCATACCAAAAAAGAAAAGGATACGTGAATATGGGATTTTTAACAGGAAAGACTGCCATCATTACCGGGGCCGGCTACGCCGTTCTCTCGGACGGCCGCTGCGGCTCCATCGGCTACGGCATCGCCACCGCCTACGCCAAGGAGGGGGCAAATCTCGTCATTACGGGACGGAACGTGGGAAAGCTGGAGAAGGCCAAGGAGGAGCTGGAGCGTCTCTACGGCATCAAGGTCCTGGCTCTGCAGGCCGACATTGCCGCCGGCTCCGATAACGAGGCCATCGCCCGCCGCGTGGCCGAGCAGGCCATGGAGGCCTTCGGCCGCATCGACGTTCTCATCAACAACGCCCAGGCCTCGGCCTCCGGCGTCGCCATTCAGGATCATACCACCGAGCAGTTTGATCTGGCTATGTATTCCGGCCTCTACGCCACCTTCTATTACATGAAGGCCTGCTACCCCTACCTGAAGGAGACCAAGGGCAGTATCATCAATTTTGCCTCCGGTGCGGGACTGTTCGGCAACTACGGACAGTGCTCCTACGCCGCCGCCAAGGAGGGCATCCGCGGACTCTCCCGCGTGGCCGCCACCGAGTGGGCCAAGGACGGTATCAATACCAACGTCATCTGCCCTCTTGCCTGGACGGCACAGCTGGAGAACTTCGAAAAGGCCTACCCCGAAGCCTTCAAGGCCAACGTCAAAATGCCGCCTGCCGGTCACTTCGGTGATGCCGAGACCGAGATCGGACGAGTCTGCGTCGGTCTTGCCTCCCCCGATTTCAAGTATATGAACGGTGAGACCGTCACCCTGGAGGGCGGCATGGGTCTGCGCCCTTGATAACGCAAAGAAAAACCGCATGGTATCCGTTTGGAACACCATGCGGTTTCGTTATTCGCTTTTCTGATAGGCCAGCCGCTCGCCGCCCCGTTCGGGGTAGTAAACGACGCCGCAGTAGGCAAATCCGGCCTTGGTGAGCGCCCTCTGCATGGGAAGGTTATCGCGGTGAGTGTCGATCTTTACGTTTCGGCAATGCGCGAAGGCGTAATCAAAGCAGAAGCGCGCCACGCCACGCCCCCGTCCCGCCTCGCTGACGGCAATGCGGTGGATGACGCCGTAGGGGCTGTCGTTCTGCCACGCCCCCTCGGTCATGGCCTCGTAGACCGGCTCCTCTCCCTCAAAATAGCAGAATACGCCGAGGATCGTCTCCCCCTCGCGGCAGAGGTAGAGACGGCCTGCCGTAAGGTCGGCCTCTACCACCTCGCGGGGCGGGTAGCTCTCCCCCCACTGGTCGGGGTTGCCTGCCTCCTTCATGAAGCGGCGGGCGGCGGCGTAGACCGTCAGGATCCCGTCAAGATCGGTTGTCTCAGCAAGTGTGATCTCCATGATGGCACCTCGTCTTCTTGATGAGAAGATTATACCCTCTTTTGAGGCTTCTGTCAAGGGCTTCCTCTTTACAAAATGGGGGGAATCCTGTATAATGTAGGAGTAGCGAATCGGAAAGGAGTGCCGTATGCGGTATCTTGAATACTTTCTTCTGCCAAATCAGCGGCAGGAGGACGATTTCATTCTGAACTTCCCACCTGAGCTGGAGCAGAGCTATAACCCCGAAAACGCCTATCCCTTCAAGATCTTCCCCTTCAAGGGCGTAGAGGAGCTGACCTTCGAGCCCATCACCATCCTCTACGGCGGCAACGGCTCGGGCAAGTCCACCATTCTCAACGTCATCGCCGAGAAGCTCCGCCTCGACCGCGCATCGCCCTTCAACCGCGCCGCCTGCTTCACCCCCTACGTGGAGCGTTGCCGTTATCGCCTTGACAGACGCTATGACAGGGTGCCGCGGGAGAGCCGCATCGTCACCAGCGACGATGTGTTTGACTATTTAC
>SVSM01000030.1 GCA_015064295.1 Oscillospiraceae bacterium
TGTCCTCCGGCGCGGCGATATAGGTCTTGGGATAGTCAAGGCCGTACTGCTCGCAGATGGCGTAAAAGCTGTCCTTGGTATCCAGACGCTGAAGGAGCGAGGCATCGGCAAAGCGATTGGCGATCATACCGTCAAATTTGTCGTAATGTATGGCCATCATGTGAGCGTAGTAGTCGGAGCAGGCGATAACCAGCAGACTCTTGTACTGCTCCTTTTTCTCCTTCAACACCCGCTTCATGGTCGGCACGAACACCTCGTCGGTGTCAAATTGAGGGATGGTCAAAAGATCGAAGAGATCGCTGTCCATCGTCGGGATCAGTCGGTGGGTACAAAGCAGGAGCGGACGGATCCCGTAGGCCTCACGGAAGAGCCGTACCGTACCGTATGCATTTTCGTCACTGCCGAGAACGATGGGCAAAAAGTCCTTGCGGTTGTCCATGAGAGGCACTCCTTTCGGGGATTATCGGAGAATGAAATACTGCTCGTACCAGATGAGGAAGGCATACACGGTATAGAGCCTGCGGGCATTGTTCTTCTTGCCGGCCTTATGCTCCTCCAGCATGGTAAGCAGGCGGTCGGTGTCGAAAAACTCGGCGGCAAAGTCAGAGGAGAGCATCTCCTTGACCTTCTCATAATACTTGTCCTCCCGGATCCAGACGCGGAAGGGCACCATAAAGCCTGCCTTCTTGCGGTTGGCCCAGTCGGAGGGAATGTGGGAAAGCGCTGCGGCGCGGAAGGCCCGCTTTGTATGGCGTCCCTTCATCTTTTGAGGAGAGGTAAGGGTTCTTGCCACCTGCCAGACCTCGCGGTCAAGATAGGGCACCCGTAGCTCAAGGGAATGAGCCATGGTCATCTTATCGGCCTTCAGCAGAATGTCGCCGGGAAGCCAGAGATTCATATCAAGATACAGCTTCTTAGTCAGATCGTCGCAGTCCTTGACCTTCTCGTAATAGGGCGCCGTTACGTCCTTGTAGGAAATATCCGAGCGATAGGGCTCCTTCAGCAGAGCGTTGGCCTCCTCATCGTTCATGATAAAGGCCTGTCCGATGTAGGTGTCCTCCACACGCTCCGCACCGGCGCGGAAAAAGCGACGGATATGGGACTGGGGAATCCTTCCCAGCGTGGCCGCAAGAAAGCGGCGAATGCCAAAGGGCCATTTTTTATAGCGGCGGGCCGTCTCACTTTGAATGTACCAGTCGTAGCCGCCGAAGAGCTCGTCGGCACCCTCACCCGACAGGACGACCTTCACGTCCTCGGCTGCCAGCTGTGCCAGGTAGTACAGCGGCACGGCAGACAGGTTAGCGTGGGGCTCGTCGGAATGGTACTGCACCATAGGAAGGGCGTCGAAAAACTCGTCGGCGGTGATCTCCTTGGCGCGGTTGGGCATATGCAGGGTCTTGCAGAGATGCTCGGCCAGCTCGGTCTCGTCGAAGCCGCCCACCTCAAAGCCCACCGAATAGGTCTTCATGGGCTTGACCACCGAGGCCACGTAGCTGGAATCGACGCCTCCCGATAAGAAGGAGCCAACCTCCACGTCGGCGATCTGATGATAGTCCACCGAGGACAGTACCGTCTCGTCGATGAGCTTGACGGCGTTCTCAAAGGAGCGCGTCTTCGGATCGTAGGTGGGTTCAAAATAGCGTTCGGTTTTCAGCTCCTTACCGTCGTAGGTAAAGTAGCTGCCGGGAGTCAGCTTATAGACACCCTTGAACATGGTCTCGTTCAGGGGAGAATACTGAAATTCCAAATAAAGCTTCAGAGCATCGCGGTTCAGCTCCTTGTGAAAGCCGGGATAGTGTAAAAAGCTCTTGATCTCGGAGCCGAAGAGGAAGGCACCCTCCACCATGGCGTAGTAAAAGGGCTTGATGCCGAAATAATCTCTGGCGCCGTAGAGGGTCCGTTCCTTCTTGTCGTAGATGACGAAGGCGAACATACCCCGCAGACGGGAGGCCGTTTCGGTACCGTAGCGCAGGTAGGTCTGCAGAATCGTCTCGGTATCGGAGTCGGTGGCAAAGACCGCCCCTTCCCTCTCCAGGTCGGCGCGAAGCTCACGGTAGTTGTAGATCTCGCCGTTAAAGACCATGACGTAGCGGTCGTCCGCCGAGTGCATGGGCTGAACGCCTGCCTCAAGATCGATGATCGAAAGACGTCGGAAGCCCAGGGCCGCCGTTTCATCGGTAAACACACCGTCGTCATCGGGGCCTCGGTGAGCGATCGCCCGCCCCATATTCTCCACTACGGTGCGGCGGTCTTCACATTCGCCGCCGTAAAAGCCAGCAAAACCACACATGGTCGGCTTCCTTTCTGTCAGAGGGTAATGCCGAGGGGCTTGTGAGCCGCTCGGTCGTAGGTGCGAAGGCTCTGCTCCACAAAGTCCACGTCGGAGGGGGTATCGATATAGAGCGTCCCCCGCTTTTGTCTGGTTTCTCTTCCCTTTCCGGTAATGAGGATTACACGAGACTCCTCACCTTCGCAGACGGCGCGGCGAATGGCCTCGCCCCGATCCTCCAGGATGGTATAGGCGCAGCCCTCAGCCGCCACGTTTTTGGCAACGTCCGCGGCGATCTGCGGGAAGGGCTCCTCACCCGAATCCTCCTCCGTAATATAGACGTGGGAGGAATGCTTTCCCGACAGCTCGCCGAGGTCACGGCGGCGCAGGAAGGCCTTTCCACCGGGACAGCCGAAGACGGTAATGACCTTACGGCCGGGGTATTCCTTGGCGACCGAGTCGTAAAGAGCCTCAAAGCTCATGCGGTTATGGGCGTAATCCACGAGAGCCACCACGCGGCCGTCCTCCGAACGGAATACTTCCATCCGTCCCGCGGCGCGGGCACGGTAGAGGCCCTCCTTGATGGCGGAAATCGGCACGTCAAGGGCCAGACAGACGGCAATGGCGGCCAGAGCATTCTGGACGTTAAAAAGCCCCGGCATGGTAATGGCAAAGGTGTCTGTAAAGGCCGCCGTGCGGACGGTAAAGCGGATCTCGTCGGGCTTTACTTCCACGTGGGAGCAATAGACGTCGTCGGTGGGATGAGAGCCGTAGGTCACCACCCGGCAGCCGGCACGCTTGGCATAGGCCAGCGTCTCCTCCGCATAGGCCACGTCGGTATTAACGCAACCGACACGGCAGGTATCAAAGATCTTCTTCTTGGCGGCAAAATAATCCTCAAAGTCGGGATGCTCCACGGGACTGATGTGGTCGGTGCCGATGTTGTTGAAGCAAGCAACGTCAAAGACAACACCCTCCACACGGCCGTATTTCAGGGCCTGGCTTGACACCTCCATCACCAGATGGGAGATGCCGCTTTCCACAGCGTTGACGAAATGCTGCTGAAGAGGGATGGCCTCGGGGGTGGTAAGGTGCGCCTCCTCACGGATGACGCCGTCGTAGTTGTCGATGGAGGAGAGAATGGCGCACTCCTTGTCCCACGCGGCATCGAAAATGGATTTGATGTAGTAGGCCGTGGTGCTCTTCCCTTTCGTACCGGTGATGCCTACGGTCTTCAGCTTTTCGGCGGGGCGGTCGTAGTGAAACAGTGCCAGCACGCTCATGGCGCGGCGGATGTCGCTGACCAGCACGCAGGGGAGCTTGACCTCGTCGTAGCGAGTCTCGCTGACGTAGGCAACGGCGCCGTTCTCGGCGGCCTGCTTTAGGTATTCGACCTTAAAATGCGCGCCCTTGCAGAAAAACAGGGTATTGGGACGCAGGTCACGGGTGTCGAAGGACAGGTGGCAAACGGTGGGCAGATCCCCCTCGTGGGAAATCAGAAGTCCCGCCATCTCCAGTACCGAAAGAAGGGAGGAAAGGGCGTGGCAATAGGGCCGTGTCATAGCGGTTATCTCCTTCCTGCCGTCGTAGGGCATAAAACTCGCAGTATATAATAGATAATTATAGCACATTTTCTTCTTCAATGCAAGGGCTTGTTCGAGAAAAAGCCCCCAAAAGTAAAAAAGAGACTCTCGCTTTCAGAGAATCTCTTTTTGCTTTTATGACAAAATCAAACCGTTCTGGTAAACAACATCGCATTCCAGTCATTTTCCGCCCGCGTCAGGATGTGGGCAAGACCGCCCTGCTCCAGGGCAGCACGGACACGATCGGCTTGGGTATCGATGATGCCCGACACGGCAAGGAGGCCGCCCGGCTTCATATAGCAAATAATATCCCCTGCCATCCGTACGATGATGTCCGCCACGATGTTGGCGCAGACGAAATCGTAAAGACCGCCCTTGGTATCCACCCCCGCCAGCAGGTCGGAGATGCCGCAGGTCACATTCGTACAATCGTTGACGTCACAGTTTTCCTGTGCCACGCGGACGGCCACGGGGTCGATGTCGTAGGCCATGACCTCCCCTGCCCCCAGCTTGGAGGCGGCGATGGCCAGAATGCCGCTGCCGGTACCCACGTCCAGCACCCTTGCTCCCGGCTTCATGAAATCCTCGGTAAGGGTCGCGCAAAGACGGGTAGTCTCATGGGTTCCGGTGCCGAAGGCCATACCGGGATCCATCTTCAGGATCAGATCCCCCGCCTGGGGCTCGTATTCCTCCCAGGTGGGAACCACCATCAGACGGCGGGCGATGCGGATGGGCTTATAGTATTTCTTCCAGGTATTGGCCCAGTCCTCCTCCTTCATGCCGGAAAGCGTCAGCTCGTAGGCAATTCCCAGCCCATCCAACCGTTCCTTGATAAAGGACACGCTCTCGGCAGGATTGCGCTCCTCCGCCACGTAAACGCTGACGGCGCCTACCGAACGGTCGGCGTTGATCATTGACTCGTCCAGCAGCTCGCCGTAGCAGGTATCCATTAAGTCGATCTCGTTGGCATCCTCGATCATTAGGTTGTTTTCCACTATGCTCATGACCGCGCTGACGGTGTTCAGATCGGAGATCTGACACGCCACGCGGATCTGTGTCCAGTTACCCATCGTGTGATCCTTTCTGACAAAACCGCAGTGCCGCAGACCGTTTTCCGCCGGTCTGCGGCATGGGTTTTTATTTCTTGAATTTTTTAAAGAAGGACTGCCGCTTGGCGTAGTTCTTCTGTCCGCTCTCCTCGGCAAAGTCCCGAAGCAGCTGCTTCTGCTTTTCGGTCAGATTCTTCGGCACCTCCACCACGACGCGGAAAATCAGATCACCCTTTCGCCCCGTGCGGGTGGAGACGATACCCTCCCCGCGGACGGTAAAGGACGTGCCGGTTTGGGTTCCCTCGGGAATACTGTACTTCGTCGTCCCCGTCAGGGTAGGAATCTCAATTTCAGCCCCCAGCGCCGCTTCCGCAAAGGTGATCGGCACCTCGCAGTAGAGCGTCGTGCCGTCGCGCTCGAAGATCTGATGGTCGCGGACGTAGATGGCTACGATAAGATCGCCTGCCGGCCCGCCGTTCCGTCCCTCGTTGCCCTGGCCGGACAATCTCATGTACTCCCCGTCGTCGATACCGGCGGGAATGGTCACCGTAAGCTTTTTCTGGATCTTGACGTACCCCTTGCCATTGCAGTTCTTGCAGGGGCTCTTGACGATCTTGCCGGTGCCGCGACAATGGTCGCAGGCGTGGGTGGTCTGAAACACGCCGAAGGCGGTTCTTTGTGCCGAGCGCACCTGGCCGGAGCCGCCGCAGTTGGGACAGGTTTCGGGCGTCGTTCCCTTGGCGGCGCCGTTGCCGCCGCAATCGGAGCAACGCTCCACGCGGCCGTAGGACAGATCCTTCTTGCAGCCGAAGGCGGCCTCCTCAAAGGTCAGCGTCAGGCGGTATTGCAAATCCTCGCCTCTCGTAGGCCCGTTGCGACGGGCGCCCCCGCCACCGCCGCCTCCGAAAAAGCTACTGAAAATATCGCCGAAATCAAAGCCGCCGAAGCCGTCAAAGCCGGCTCCGCCGCCTCCCATAGCGGGATCAAAGGCCGCGTGGCCGAACTGATCGTATTTGGACTTTTTTTCCGGGTCGGACAGCACCGCGTAGGCCTCGTTCACTTCCTTAAACTTTTCCTCTGCGGTCTTGTCCCCCGGATTCATATCGGGATGGTACTGCTTGGCCAGCTTGCGGTAGGACTTCTTGATCTCGTCGTCGCCGGCACTCTTGCTTAAGCCCAGTACCTCGTAATAATCTCTCTTGTTTGCCATGTAAACCTCCGGTGGCTTGGGGCTACTTGGGGCTTTGCCCCAAACCCCACCAAAAAACTTTTTGAAAAAAGTTTTTTGGATTTTCAAAAACTTTTATCGGCCAAAAACTGCGTTTTTCGCAGGGCTGTGACAACACCTTCCCTGCACGCCCGTGACCCGGCACGGTCGGCCAAAACAGCATTTGCCGAAAACTGTGTTTTCGGCCGTTAAAAGTTCTTGAAGGTCAAGGGAACTTCTTTCAAGAAGTTCCCTTGCAGGGTACGGGGCAGAGCCCCGTTATCCCCGGTGCAGGGGCAACGCCCCTGCACCAATCGTTCTTTCCTTATCAGTTACCGGTCTTATCCTCAAAATCAGCGTCGTAGTAGCCCTGGTTATCGGGGCCTGCATTCTGCTGGCCGGCGTTGGGATCAAATCCCTCTGCACCGGGCTGGCCGCCTTGCTGCTGATACAGCTTCTCGGACAGCTTATAGAAGGCCTGCTCAAGGGCCTCGGTATCGGCCTTGATGGCGTCGGTATGATCGGTCTTGACGGTCTCCTTCAGCTTCTCAAGAGCCAGCTTGACGTCGGTCTTGTCGCTGTCGGGAACCTTATCGCCAATATCGTTCAGCGTCTTTTCGCTCTGGAAGATAAGGGATTCGGCGCGGTTCTTGATCTCCACGGCCTCCTTCAGCTTCTTATCCTCATCGGCATACTTTTCGGCCTCGCGGACGGCGCGGTCGATGTCCTCCTTGCTCATGTTGGAGGAGGAGGTAATGGTGATATGCTGCTCCTTACCGGTGCCCTTATCCAGAGCCGAAACGTTCACGATACCGTTGGCATCGATATCGAAGGTCACCTCGATCTGGGGCACGCCGCGGGGAGCGGGAGCGATGCCGTCGAGAGAGAAGCGGCCCAGGGTGGTATTACCGTTTGCCATCTCGCGCTCGCCCTGCAGGACGTGGATCTCAACCGAGGTCTGTCCGTCAGCGGCGGTGGAGAACACCTGGCTCTTCTTTACGGGAATGGTGGTATTGCGGTCGATGATCTTGGTGCAGACACCGCCGAGGGTTTCGATGCCGAGGGACAGGGGGGTAACATCCAGCAGGAGCAGGTCCTTGACGTCGCCGCCAAGCACACCGCCCTGAATGGCCGCACCCACAGCCACACACTCGTCAGGGTTGATGCCCTTGAAGGGATCCTTACCGATAAACTTCTTAACGGCCTCCTGCACGGCAGGGATTCGGGTGGAACCGCCGACCAGCAGTACCTTATCGATCTGGGATACGCTGATACCGGCGTCAGCCAGTGCCTTCTTGGTAGGCGTCATGGAGCGATCCACCAGGTCAGCGGTGATCCGGTCGAACTCGGCGCGGGTCAGGGTGGCGTCGAAGTGGAGAGGACCGGCAGCCGTTGCGGTGATGAAGGGCAGATTGATGTTGGTGCTGGCCATACCGGACAGCTCGATCTTGGCCTTTTCAGCGGCGTCCTTCAGACGCTGGAGCACCATCTTGTCGTTGCGGAGATCGATACCGTTTTCGGCGCGGAACTTATCGGCCATCCAGTCGATGACACGCTGGTCGAAGTCGTCGCCGCCCAGGTGGGTATCACCGTTGGTAGCAAGCACCTCAAACACGCCGTCGGAAATTTCCAGAATCGAAACGTCGAAGGTACCACCGCCCAGGTCGAAGACCATGATGCGCTGATCGTTCTCCTTATCCATGCCATAGGCAAGGGCGGCTGCGGTGGGCTCGTTGATGATACGCATAACCTCAAGGCCTGCGATCTTACCGGCGTCCTTGGTGGCCTGACGCTGAGCGTCGGAGAAGTAAGCGGGCACGGTAATGACAGCCTTGCTCACCTTTGCGCCAAGGTATGCCTCAGCATCGGCCTTCAGCTTCTGGAGCACCATGGCGGAGATCTCCTGAGGCGTATAGTTCTTCTCGTCGATGGCTACCTTGAAGTCGGTACCCATATGACGCTTGATGGACATCACGGTCTTGTCGGGGTTGGTGATGGCCTGACGCTTTGCCACCTGACCGACGATTCTCTCACCGGTCTTGGTAAAGGCAACGACAGAAGGGGTGGTTCTGGCGCCCTCGGGATTGGGGATGACAACGGGCTCGCCGCCCTCGAATACGGCAACACAAGAGTTGGTGGTGCCAAGGTCGATTCCAATGATCTTTTCCATAATGAGTTCCTCCGTTTATGGTTTGTTGTAATATCGTAAAATCAGTTCGCAACCTTTACCATTGCGTATCGTATGATCTTATCGCCTTTTTTATATCCCTTCATGAGCACCTCGGCGATCACGTTTTCGCCAAGGGCCTCGTCCTCCACGTGGAAGACGGCGTTATGAAGGTTGGGGTCAAAGTCGTCCCCCGGTGCGCCGAATTCCTCAACGCCGAGGCGTGTCAGGATCTCACTGAACTTATGAAGCGTCATGGTGACGCCCTGAGAGAGCTTGCCGTCATCGGCATAGACCATAGCCATCTCCAGGGTGTCCTTAACGGGCAGGATCTCGTTCAGGACGTCGCTGACAGCGTCGTTGTAAACACCCTCCCGCTCCTTTTGGGCCCGCTTGCGGAAGTTGTCGTACTCCGCCAGCATGCGGGTATAACGATCGCCAAGCTCCTCAAGGGATTTGGTAAGAGCCTCGTTTTCTTCCTTCAGCTTCTTGTCTTGCTTTCCGTCTTTTTTCTTGCCTGCGGCTTTTTCCTCGGCCGGGGATTCGGTCGTGACCGTTTCCTCTGCTGCCGATTCGACGGCTTCCTCGCAGGGCTGCTTCGTTGTTTCGTTCACGATGGGTGGTCCTTTCGCTATGTGTTATCGTCCCCGTCGCCGCCGGGCAGCTTAGGGGTCGTATTGAGCAGATCTGTCAGGTTTCCGGCGATGTATTCCACGGTAGAGATCACCTTGGAATAGTCCATACGCCTGGGGCCCAGGATACCGATGGCACCGATGACCTTTCCGCCCGATTTGATCTTTTGAAAGACGAGGGTGGAATTTTTCATCTCCTCGACGCCGTTTTCCGAGCCGATGATGACCTGGGGGCCGTCGTCCTCCGCCTCGGCGTCGGACACCAGCTTCAGAATATCCCGCTTTTCCTCCAGAACGCCGAGAAGCTCCTTGAACTCATGAGCGTCGGCGTATTCGGGGTAGGCAAGCAGATGATTCACGCCGGCATACTTGAGGTCGCCGCCGTCCATCTCGCTCATGGTCTCGCAGACGTTCTTCACCACGGGGCCGATGAGGCCTTCCCCTTCCCCAAAGCTTCTTTCCATCTCCATGACCAGCGGAACCGTGATCTCGTGGACCCGCCGCCCAGCCAATCGGGTGTTCAGTAACAGCTCCAGCTTGCTCAGCGTATCGGCATCCACCGGCATTTCGGTGTGGATCTGCCGGGTCTTGATGTTGCCGCCGCCATCCATCATGATGAGCATGAAAAGGTCATCGCTTAAGTGTACCGTCTTGAACCGATCGATCACCGCCTCGCTTTGCTTGGGCTTAACGGCAAGGGACGTGTAGTTGGTCAGCGCCGCTGCCAGCTGCGTCGCCGTTTCCAGCAGGCGATCCACCTCGGCCAGACGGCTCTTCACCAGCGCGTTCATCCGCACCAGCTCGTTTTGCGACATGCGGTACTTTTGCATAAGGCTGTCAACGTAGAAGCGGTAGCCCACCTCCGACGGAACGCGTCCCGCCGAGGTATGGGGCTGCTCAAGGTATCCGAGAGATTCCAGCTCCGCCATCTCGTTACGGATGGTAGCAGACGACAGGGCAATCTGCTTATGCTCCGTCAGATACTTGGAGCCAACCGGCTCGCCTTCCTTGACGTGGGCTTCGATAATGGCCTTCAAGATCATCTTTTTGCGGTCATTCAATTCTCTGCCGTTGCCGGACACGGGTCTCACGCTCCTCTCGACTTGATTTTAGCACTCTCGAAAGTCAAGTGCTAACGACGTAACTAATGTACCATGATTTTGCACCGGTGTCAAGAACTTTTTTGAGATAAAATGTTAATTGTTTGTAAACACAGACTCGGCGCTCGACTTTGCCGTCTGCCAATTCAGCAAAAAGAAAAAAGAACGCCATGAAAAGCGTTCTTTTCTGCTCATGATCCTTAAGAATCCCTTTCTCCCAGCGCCGTCTTCAAAACCGCCAGGTTCCGTCGCATGAGGGTAAGATAGCTCTCCCCTGCCGCGGCTTCGTCCTTGGTCACGTTGGCACAGGAATGGAGGGAGTGCTTAACGGCACCGGTTTCACGGCAGATACCGTCGGCGATCCGCCCGGAGGACAGCTCGGTACAGAGGACGACGGGAACCCCGTTTTCCTTGACCGTTTGAATGAGGTACGCTACGGTAGCGGCCGACACCTCGCTCTCCTCGGAGCAGCCCGAGAAGGCGGCCGCATGATCAAGACCGTATTCCTCCGTCATGTATAGGAAGGGAAACCGATCTCCGAAGACCAATAGCCTTCTCTCTGCATTATTGGCAAGAGAGCGGTAAGCCCCGTCAAGATCACGCAGCTCCTCAAGATAGGCAGCGGCGTTGGCCTCGTAAATAGCCTTTCCTTCGGGATCGATGGAAACGAGGGCTTCGGTAATGGCCTCGGTCAGCTTGATGGCGTTGACGGGGGAGGTCCAGATATGCTCGTCGTAGGTAACGGTATGATGGCCCGTTTCTCCGTCGTGGTCATGCTCCACCTCCCGCCTTTCCACCGCATCCATCAGGGCAAGGGCGTTGACCGTCCTTCCGTCGGAGGCGCCGAGAAGGCCCTTCACCCAGGCATCCGATTCCCCGCCGGTATACAGAAAGAGATCGCAGGAGCGGATCGCCAGCATATCTGCCGGACTGGGCTCGTAGGAATGAGGCTCCGCCCCCGGCTTCAACAGAAGGGTAACGCCGGCGCGGTCACCGGCAATCTGTCTTGCGAAATCGTAATACGGAAAGGCAGTCGTCACCACCGTCACACCCTGCTCATTCGTCCCCTCCCGCTGACAGGAGGTAAGAACGGCGCCGAGACATACGATAGCGACAAGCAAAACGGTCAAGCGTTTCATAGCTTCGGTTCGATCCTTTCCATCACGTTCAATATGAAACAGTATACCCGATTTCGCGGGTAAAATCAAGGGGTTTCGGGCAAAATTTGAGAATTGTTCTCAAATTGCACCTTGAGAGGCGGCGTAAGACGGGAAATCGCACAAGATACCGTCACAGATTCTTTACTTTTCGTATGGTTTTTCGCCTTGACTTTCGGGCACATTTGCGCTATAATGTTAGGGTGCTAACAAACGAGAGGAGACAGCTATGGAAAGCAAGCCCATTGGTATCGCGGTACGCTGCTTAAACAACCGCATCGGGCGAGCCGTTTCGGCCGCCGCTGCCCGAGAATTCGGGGACAGTGCCACGGCGGTTCACGGTTGGGTGGTGCGGTATCTTTACGACCATCGGGACCGAAACGTGTATCAGCGGGATCTGGAGACCCGCTTCTCGGTACGCCGCTCCACCATGACCTCCATTCTGAAGCTCATGGAAAAGAACGGTCTGATCGCAAGAGAGCCGGACGAACGGGACGGTCGGCTGAAAAAGCTGATCCTCACCCCTCTCGCCGTTGACATTCAGGAGCGTATGCGTAAGGAAATCGACAAGATCGAGGCTCAGATGTGCCAAGGCCTGACTGAGGACGAGCTGGCAGCCTTCGTTGCCACCGCCGAAAAGATCGGGCAGAATCTGTCCACCTGAGGCATTCCGTCATATCCCCAAAAGAAAGGATTCCGTTATCCCCATGTTCAAAACGCTGTACAAGTGCGTCAGGGAATTCAAGCTCCCCGCCCTGCTGACGCTGATCTTCATTTCCGGGGAGGCCGTGATCGAGGTCTTTATCCCAACCATCACCAAGGACCTGATCGACGTCATCCAAAACGGCGGCGCCGAAATGAGTGAGATCGTCAAATACGGCCTGCGGCTGGTTCTGATGGCCCTGCTCTCCCTCTGCTGCGGAGGCATCGCCGCCATCGCCGGCGCCAAGGCCTCTGCCGGCTTCGCCAAGAACGTCCGTCACGATATGTTCCATAAGATCCAGGATTACGCCTTTGAGAACATCGACAAATTCTCCTCCACCTCTCTGGTCACCCGTATGACCACCGACGTGGCTAACGCCCAAATGGCCTTCATGATGATCATCCGTGTGGCCGTGCGCGCCCCTCTTCTTTTGATCTTTTCGATCATTATGGCCTTCGTCAAGGGCGGGCGGCTGGCCTTCTCCTTCGTTATCATCATTCCCTTCCTGGTCTTCGGACTGCTGATGATCAGCCGCAAGGCCATGCCGGCCTTCCGCGCCGTCTTCCGTAAATACGACCGCTTAAACGAATCCATTGAAGAAAACGTCCGCGGCATGCGGGTGGTCAAGGGCTTCTCCCGCGAGTCCTTCGAGAAGAAAAAATTCGGAGATGCCGCCGAGGACATCAAAAACGACTTCACCCGTGCCGAACGGATCGTGGCGCTGAACTCGCCCTTCATGCAGATCTGCGTCTACTTCAACATGATCTTCGTTCTTTTGGTGGGCTCCTCCATCATCATCAAGAGCGGCGGCACCACCCTCAGTCTTGGCTCCATCTCCATGATGCTGACCTATGGCATGCAGATCCTCATGCAGCTGATGATGCTGTCCATGATCTACGTCATGCTCACCATGTCGGGGGAATCCATGAAGCGTATCCATGAGGTCCTCCGCGAGACCCCTGCCCTCTCGGATCCCGCAAACCCCGTCACCGAGGTGAAGGACGGCTCCATTGAATTCCGTGACGTGGCCTTCAAGTATTCGGCCGCAGCCGAGCGCTATGCTCTCTACGATATTGACCTGAAGATCGAATCGGGCATGACCGTAGGCATTCTGGGCGGCACCGGCGCCAGCAAATCCACTCTCGTACAGCTGATCCCCCGTCTCTACGACGTGACCGAGGGCAGCGTGTCGGTGGGTGGCGTGGACGTCCGCGAATACGGCATTGAGGCCCTCCGCCGTTCGGTGGCGATGGTCCTGCAAAAGAACCTGCTCTTCTCGGGAACCATCAAGGAGAACCTCCGTTGGGGTAACGAAAACGCCACCGACGAGGAGATCGCCGAGGCCTGCCGTCTGGCACAGGCCGACGACTTTGTCCGTTCCTTCCCCGACGGCTACGATACCAAGATCGAACAGGGTGGCACCAACGTGTCGGGCGGCCAGAAGCAGCGTCTCTGCATTGCCCGCGCGCTCTTACGCAAGCCCAAGATCCTGATCCTCGACGACTCTACCAGCGCCGTGGACACCAAGACCGACGCCATGATCCGCGCCGGCTTCTTAAAGTACATTCCCGAGACCACCAAGATCATCATTGCCCAGCGTGTCTCCTCGGTACAGGACGCCGACCTGATCCTGGTCATGGACAACGGTAAGATCGCTGCCAAGGGTACTCACGACGAGCTGTTAACAAGCTGTGAGATCTACCAAGAGGTCTACCGTCAGCAGACGAAAGGAGATGACGCGAGTGAATAAGCATCCTAAGGGCGTCCCCGGCCCCGGCGGGCGGAGGATCAATTTTAAGACGCTGAAGCGTGTCCTCTCCCTCCTGTTCAAGTCCTACCCCCTTCTGCTCCCCATCGCCATCGTCTGTATCGTCTTCTCGGCCATCGTTTCCTCGGTGCCGGCCATTTTCCAGCAAAAGGTGCTGGCGGTGGTAACGCGGTTCTGGGAAACCGGTAATACCGATTGGAGTCAGGCCGCCGCCGAGATCGTTCCGTTGATCCTGGTGCTGGTGGTGCTGTACCTTCTCTCCATTCTCTGCATCACCGTTCAGACCCAGCTCATGGCGGTCATCACCCAGGGGTATCTCAACAAGATGCGCCGTAAGATGTTCGATGGGATGCAGAATCTCCCCATCAAGTTCTTTGACACCCACAAGCACGGCGACATCATGAGCCACTACACCAACGACATCGATACCCTCCGTCAGCTGGTGTCCCAGTCGATTCCCGCCGTCCTGCAATCGGCCATCATTGCCACCTCGGTGTTGACTATCATGCTGTGGTACAGCGTTTGGATGACACTGGTGGTTCTGGTGGGCGTCGTAGCGCTCATTTTCGTCACCACCACCGTGGGCGGCGGCTCCGCCAGATTCTTCATCCGTCAGCAGAAGTCCTTGGGTAGATCCGAGGGCTACGTCCAGGAGATGATGAACGGACAGAAGGTGGTCAAGGTCTTCTGCCACGAGGACGAGGTCAAGGAGGACTTCGATCGCATCAACGAGGAGCTCTACCGCGACAGCTTCCGCGCTCACGCCTACGCCAACTGCCTCGGCCCCATCAACATGAACATCGGCAACATCCTGTACGTGATCTGTGCCACGGTAGGAGGACTGTTCCTCCTGTCAGGCCTGAAAAACGTCAGCATTTCGGGTCTTGCCTTCTCCATTGACATCGTGATCCCCTTTCTCAACATGACCAAGCAGTTCACCGGTAACGTGAACCAGTTCTCCCAGCAGATCAACTCCATCGTTATGGGCTTGGCAGGAGCCGAGCGCGTCTTTGAGCTGATGGATCAGGCCCCCGAGGCCGATGACGGCTACGTTACCCTGGTCAACGCCAAATACGATGAAAACGGAAGCCTGACCGAAGCGGAAGACCGTACCGGCACCTGGGCCTGGAAGCACCCCCACGGCGACGGCACGGTAACCTATACCCTTCTCCGCGGTGACGTGCGGATGGTCGACGTAGACTTTGCTTATGAGGAGGGCAAGCCGGTCCTGCACAACGTATCGGTCTACGCCGAGCCGGGACAGAAGGTTGCTTTTGTGGGCGCCACCGGCGCCGGTAAGACCACCATCACCAATCTCATCAACCGCTTCTACGACATCGACGACGGAAAGATCCGCTACGACGGTATCAACGTCAACAAGATCCGCAAGTCCGATCTGCGCCGTTCCCTCGGCATCGTGCTCCAAGAGGTGAATCTCTTCACCGGCACCGTCATGGACAACATCCGATACGGCAAGCTGGACGCCACCGACGAGGAATGCATCGCCGCCGCCAAGCTGGTGGGCGCCGATGACTTCATCAGCCGTCTGCCTCAGGGCTATCACACCGAGCTGACCAACAACGGCGCCAATCTCTCCCAGGGACAGCGGCAGCTGATCTCCATTGCCCGCGCCGCCGTGGCCGATCCTCCCGTGATGATCCTGGACGAGGCC
>SVSM01000031.1 GCA_015064295.1 Oscillospiraceae bacterium
CCTTACAACGAGGAGAATATTTCGGTTATAAAGGTTATAGAAACCGATAAAAATGAAGAATTTCTTTCCGATTTTAAGAAGATCAAGAGTTATCAGCCGAATTTCGGCAGCAGGATAGATTGTATTTCAGGTGTGGCGATTCGTATTACTTACGCGAACGGAGATATTGAGTTGATCACGGACTACGGCACGGCAACCGTTAAAAACGGAGAGATCCATAACCAGACGACTACCTTTGATTCAGATGCCTTTTCTGAATTGATAGATAAATATTCTTAAAATCAAGAGGCATCTTTTTTGTTTATCCAAGCCGCAGGCTTGGCATATCATCGCCGCACAACGTGCGGTGCATATCATCAGCCCCTGCGGGGCTGTATCTCATCACGCGCCAGCGTGTATCTTCCTGCGGCTTGATGATATACAACACTTCGTGTTGATGATATGCAATTCCTTCGGAATTGATGATATACAAGGCTTACGCCTTGATTTGTTTACAAAAGTGTGGTATAATATAACTGATGAACCAGAATATTACGGAGGTTAGTAATATGGCAGACTACATTCTCTCTGAAGAAAATGTGCAAAAATTATTTGCATATTTGGAAGATCAATTGGATGCTTGTGGTTGTGATAACACTCTACGCTACACAGAACAATGGCTTAAAGACAATATTTCATCGGAACTGCATGAAAGTGTAATTGCCGAAATTACTGATATGGGTGGCTATTGCGACTGCGAAGTATTGCTCAATTGCTATGAAGATTATGATATAGAATAAGAAATATTCAAATTCCCGTAATAAATACACAAACGAAAATCGCGCACCTTTTTTTCGTTATTACCACCGTTTAGACACCTTTTCACTCGTTTAAGGCAACAAAAAACGCACTTTTGTCTACCGACAAAGGTGCGCTTTTTGAATGATGTTTGCCTGCGGCAAATGATGTTCACTTCGCCAATGATGACGGCTACGCCTAATGATGTGCGCCTGACGGCACATTGGGCAAACATCGCATCACTTTTCGACGAAGGAGCAATACATCACTATGGCGAAGCCATAACATCATTGCGACGAAGTCGCAACATCACTCTTTACAAACAGCCCAAAGTGTGATATAATAACATCAAGAAAGGAGGAGCTGTTATGAAGAAAGACGGCAAATTATCTCAAGCGCTTGGTTTAGTGTTTGTGTTTCCGATTGCTATTTTTATGGCGCTGTTCTTGCTTCTTTACACACCGATCGACTTGGTCAGATATTGTTTTTCAAATCGTCGCAAAGAAATGAAGCGCTTATATGGGAAACGAGCAAAATACTCCTGGATCGTGACCCTTACAGATCATTATAGAATTTTTGAATTGATTGCAAAAAATAATCTTCCAATTTTGTTTATTCCTGCGTGTGAAAATCCTTGTCAATATGGGTACTTCTATTGCAATCAAACATTGTTTTTGCATGATGTTGTTCCACATTTTGATGTTGAAAGTGGTAATTGGTACATTGTTCAAAAGCACGATGAAGATGACTTATACGGCTATATGGAAGCAGAAAAAGAGAATTTCCACAAATGTACGGGCTTCAACGAAAATAAAAAATGTGAGAAAGTTATTTTTCTTGTCAAGGAAAAGGACCTTTATGACGAGGAAAAGGATTTGATTGAAGCTTCAGATTTTATTTTGACGTATAACAAAAAGAATTTTGCTGAAAGAATCAATAGATTCCTTTCAAAATGAGATGGCATCTTTTTTGCTTTGGAAATGAAGCCGGGCTTCGCCAAATGATGCGTGCCTTCGGTCATGGAGAAGCAATCGCTTCATACGAGCATAGCGAGTGCTTCACGGTGCAACGCGCCGCTTCATGTTTGCGAGGCAAACGCTTCATTGACAAAACGTTGAATTTGTGCGATCCTCTATTCAAAGGACGGTGATATCACTTCTTTGAGAGTTATGAGGGCCTCTCAATATTCGACGTTCCCTTGTTCCCCTTAATTTTTTTCAAAAGACAGAAAGATTCCCCCCTGAAACCGTGTCATATGGTATGGGGGTACAGACGAGGGTGCCGCGTCTGTTTTTTTACAGGAAGTATTTGAGGAAATGATTCACCTTCGCCTACGATCGATCCATTCGCTTGGCGAATATCCAAAACTATTCTTCACTTGAAAGGAGGCTGACTATGGCCTACAAATACCAGTACGATTCCGATACCGATGCTCGCGCGTACAAGCCGCCCCAGCTGAGAACCAATCGCTCCATGTGGAAGCTGATGCTGCTCAATATCCTAACCCTCGGCATCTATGGTATCATTTTCTTCATTCCCTTTTCCTTCGATCTCGATAAGATAGCCCCTCGGAAGGATCACGGCCGGACCATGAACTACCTGTACGCCTACATAATCTCTCTGTTCACGTTCTCCATCGTTCTGATGGTCTGGTATTACCACATCACCGTACGGGTCGAGGACGCCCTTTCCGAACGGGGCATTCCCTACGATTTCAGCACCAGCGATTTCTGGGGCTGGTACTTCTTCGGTGCCTTCATTGTGGTAGGTCCCTTCATTTACTTCCATAAGCTCTGCAAAGCCATGAATCTTCTTTGTGAGCATTACAATCAGAATCCCATCACTCCGTGATTTTTTGCCGAACAACTTTCCACTTTTTAAAAAAATTTCCTTCCATACATAAATGAGTCCAAACGGCTTTCGTCAAAATGCACAATAGTCATTTTGCCCTCCAAATCCCCCCCTGTTTGTCTGCAGATCCCCCCTTCCGCAGGGGTGCGACAAAGGTGTGACAAGTGCGCCCCTATATATAAGGAAGAAAAAGCGTTGAAAACCATCCGTTTTCGACGCTTTTTCGTTATTTTTTTATCACAATCCTTGATATTTTTTTGTCAGTCGCCAATTGGGTGGGAAAAGTGCAAAAACAGGGGTAAAAAAGTTTGTTGAGTTTTGAAACAAGTTTTTTTCCCAAAACCCTTGAAAAATCTTCGTCATTTTGATATAATACATGGTGAATAGATTTGTCCTCTATCAAATCCCAATGTAAAAAGGAGAATATGTCAACATGAAAATACTGGTTGTCAATGCCGGTAGCTCGTCCTTGAAGTATCAGCTTTTCGATATGGACGAGCAGAAGGTTCTGGCCAAGGGTCTTTGCGAGAAGATCGGTCTGTCCGGCAACATCACCCACAAGCGTCCCGGTCTGCCTACTTACGAGGCAGATTACGCCATGCCGAGCCATAACGAGGCCATCGCCCTCGTGCTGGAGCTTCTGACCGACGCCGAGTGGGGCGTCATCAAGAGTGCCGACGAGATCGCCGCTGTCGGCCACCGCTTCGCCCACGGCGGTAAGTTCCAGAAGTCCTGCGTCCTCACCGAGGCCGAAATGGAGTACCTGGAGTCCATCGTGCCCATCAACCCCCTCCACGGCCCGCCCGCCATCAAGGGCGTAAACGCTTGCCGTTCCATCCTCCCCAACAAGCCTCACGTCGGCGTATTCGACACCTCCTTCTACTCCACCCTGGAGCCCAAGGCATACATGTACGCCCTGCCCTACGAGTGGTACGAGAAGTACGGCATCCGTAAGTACGGCTTCCACGGTACCTCCCACCGATATGTTGCCGCCAAGGCCGCCGCATATCTGGGCAAGGATATCAAGGATCTGAAGATCATCACCTGCCATATCGGCAGCGGTTCCTCCATCACCGCCATCGACGGCGGCAAGGCCGTTGACACCTCCATGGGCTTCACCCCCCAGGACGGTCTCCCCATGGGTACCCGTTGCGGTGCCATCGATCCCTCCCTCGTGACCTACATCCTGAAGCAGACCGGTATGACCTGCGACGAGATGGATGCCGCTATGACCAAGAAATCCGGTCTTCTGGGCGTTTCCGGCGTTTCCAACGACCTGCGTGACGTACGCGTTGCCGCCGGCCAGGGCAACGAGCGGGCACAGCTTGCTCTCGACCTGATGTGCCAGGGAGCCATCAAGCTCATCGGTACCTACACCGCTGAGATGAACGGTGTGGACGTTTTGGTATTCACCGCAGGTGTTGGCGAGAACGACCGCAGAACCCGCGAGCAGATCGCCGGCAACCTCTCCTTCTTTGGTCTGAAGTTCGATGCTGAGAAGAACACCAACGGCTCTCACGACGGCATTCTGGAGATCTCTACCCCCGATTCCACCGGTAAGATCCTGGTCATCCCCACCGACGAGGAGTACATGATCGCCTGCGATACCGAGGCTCTGGCTAAGTCTCTGTAATTCCGCCCCCTCAGCCCATGAGGGAATCCCACTGATTAAAATTTTAAAAATTTATAAAGCGAAAGGAAATCAAAACTATGGCACAGTCTCCGTTTGAAATCAAGAAGGAAATTTGCGACATCGGTAAGCGCATCTACGACCACGGTTTCGTAGCCGCCAACGACGGCAACATCTCCGTGAAGGTCGGCCCCAACGAGTTCTACTGCACTCCTACCGGCGTATCCAAGGGCTTCATGACCCCCGATATGATCATCAAGATCGACGCCAACGGTAACAAGATCGACGGTAAGCTCAACCCCTCCTCCGAGATCAAGATGCACATGAGAGTGTATCAGGAGCGCCCCGACGCAGGTGCCGTCGTCCACGCTCATCCTCCCGTGGCTACCGCCTTCACCGTTGCCGGTGTTGAGCTGGACCAGTACATCCTGCCCGAGGCTATTCTGACCATCGGTAACGTTCCTACCTGTGACTACGGTATGCCCTCCACCATGGAGATTCCCGAGTCCCTCATGCCCTACATCCAGAAGCACGACGCATTCCTGCTGAAGAACCACGGTGCTCTGACCGTTGGTAACACCCTGCTCCGCGCTTGCTTCACTATGGAAGAGGTTGAGTTCAACGCAAAGATCAACCTGTACGCCCGTCAGATCGGTGTCGGCGCCAACAGCCGCATCGACGAGATCTCCTGCCACGAGCTGGAGAGACTGATGGAGCTGCGTAAGAAGATGGGTCTGCCCGGCAAGCACCCCGGTTGCAAGACCTGCCCCAACAAGGGTACTGCCAACTGCAAGTGCAAGGACAACGCCGGCAAGTGCGATTGCGGTAACCACGCAGCTGCTCCCGCAAACGCTGAGGACGCTCTGGTCGCAGAGATCACTCGCAAGGTTCTGGCCGCTCTCGGCAAGTAATTCAGCTTCCGCTGTTGCTTGATCCCAAGAGAAAGGAAGAACACGAATATGGCTATCAACTGGACCGAAGCCCAGGTTGCCGAGCTGGTGGCCAAGGTGGTAGCGGAGATGCGTGCGGATAAGACCGCCGCAGCCGCCTCCGCCTGGAGCTCCACGCAGTACGGTGACCGCAAATTAGTCGGCATCTACGCGACGATGGAAGAAGCCATTGCCGCCGCAGAGGTCGGCTACAAGGCCATCCGCGCCATGAGCGTGGCCGAGCGCGAAAAGCTCATCACTTCCATTCGAAACTACTGTCGCGCAGAAGCCGGCACCATGGCCGCTCTCGGCGTTGCCGAGACTAAAATGGGCCGTGTAGATCACAAGACCGCCAAGCATATGCTGGTGGCTGACAAAACCCCCGGCACCGAAGACATCGTGGCTGAGGCCAAGACCGGCGATTACGGTCTGACCCTCACCGAACGCGCCCCCTTCGGTGTGGTGGGCGCTATTACCCCCTCCACGAACCCCTCCGAGACCGTCATCTGCAATAGTATGGGCATGATTGCCGCCGGAAACGGTGTGGTATTCAATCCTCACCCCGGTGCTATCGCTACCTCCAACTACGCCGTTGATCTGGTCAACCGCGCGGTCCACGCCGTGGGCGGCCCCGAGGTACTGGTTGCCTCGGTTGCCAAGCCTACCCTGGAAACCGCGGATATCATGTACAAGCACCCTGCCATCCGTCTGCTGGTCTGCACCGGCGGCCCCGGCGTGGTCAAGGCTGTGCTTTCCTCCGGTAAGAAGGCCATTGGCGCCGGTGCCGGTAACCCCCCCGTCATCGTGGATGATACCGCCGACATCGAGAAGGCCGCCAAGGACATCATCGACGGCTGCACCTTCGACAACAACCTCCCCTGCATCGCCGAGAAGGAAGTCTTCGTTTTCAACAACGTAGCCGACCGTCTCATCGCAGGCATGCAGAAGAACGGCTGTCTCCTCCTCACCCGTGAGCAGGCGGACAAGCTGGCCGAGGTGGTGCTGAACAAGAAGGTCAACGAGAAGACCGGCAAGGTCTCCTATGTTGTCAACCGCGACTGCGTAGGCCGTGATGCCCGCGTCATTCTCGCTAAGATCGGCATCAACGTGGGTCCCGAGATCCGCTGTGCCATCGCCGAGGTGCCTTTCGAGCATCTGTTCGTACAGGAGGAGCTGATGATGCCCATTCTGGGTATCGTCCGCGTGAAGGACATTGACGAAGCCATCGAGCTGGCCTGCAAGGCCGAGCACGGCAACCGTCATACCGCTCATATGCACTCCAAGAATATCGACAACCTCTCCCGCTTTGCTAAGGCCGTGGAGACCACCATCTTCGTCAAGAACGCCCCCTCTTATGCGGGCATCGGCTTTGGCGGCGAGGGTCACACCACCTTCACCATCGCAGGCCCTACCGGCGAGGGTATCACCTCGGCCAAGTCCTTCACCCGACTTCGCCGTTGCGTGATGGCCGATCACTTCAGAATCATCTGACCGGGGCTCTGCCCCGGACCCGTCAAAGAACTTTTTTGAAAATCTCCTCGCTTTGCTCGGGGTGAATTTGCCTACGGCAAATATCACGAAGTTTCTTTGGAATCTTCAAAAACTTGCAAAAAGTATTTGGAGTGTAGGGACCGGCGTCCCCGACGGTCCGAAATCAATCGGAGACAAGTTTGCAGAAAGGAAACAAAAACAATGGATATTTCCGCTAATCAGATTGAAGCCATTGTCCGCTCCGTGCTGGGTTCCATGAACACCTCTGCACCCAAGGCGGCCGGTCCTCTGCCCAAGGTCGCTAAGGTGGCCATGCTGGTAGGTCCCAAGAAGATCGAGATCCAGGAGGTTCCCCTGCCTGAGCTGGGCGAGGACGACATCCTCATTAAGGTCGAGGGCGCAGGCATCTGCGGCACCGACGTTCACGAGTGGAAGATGGATCCCTTCGGCCTGATACCCGTGGTTCTCGGCCACGAGGGCACCGGCGAGGTTGTCTACTGCGGTAAGAACATCGTTAAGGACACCGCCGGCAACCCCATCGGCGTTGGCGACAAGATCGTTACCTCGGTTATCTCCTGCGGCGACTGCTACAACTGCCGCATGACCCCCGGTCGCACCAACCTCTGCGCCAACCAGGGCGTTTTCGGCCTGATCGGTGACAAGAGAGGCACCAACGAGGGCAACCGCGCCAACGGTTGGTTCGCTGACTACATGCTCATCCGCGGCGGCGAGGCCTCCGGCGCTACCTTCTTCCAGGTCAACGAGCTGAACCTCAATCAGCGTATGATCCTGGAGCTGGCCTGCGTCTGCGTCCACGCTTTGGAGAGAGGCCAGAAGACCGGCCTCCTGAACTTCGGTTCCAAGGTCCTGGTTCAGGGCTGCGGACCCGTAGGTCTGGTCATGATCACCGTTCTCCGCGCCGCCGGTATCAACCACATCATTGCGGTTGACGGTAACGAGGACCGTCTGAAGGTCGCCCAGAAGATGGGCGCCAAGACCACCGTCTGCTTCAAGCGTCCCGACGAGGACACTCTGGAGAAGCGCGTGGCCAAGGTTCAGGCCGTTGCTCACGGTGTCGGCGTTGACTTTGCCTTCCAGTGCACCGGCGCGCCCGTGGCCGCCGCTGATATCTACGCCTATATCCGCCGTGGCGGCGGTATGTGCGAGATGGGCTTCTTCGTCAACAACGGTGAGTATTCCGTTAACCCCCACTTCGCTATGTGCAACAAGGAGATCGACATCGTCGGCTCCTGGGATTACTCCGCTGAGGACTATCCCAAGACCGTTGCCTTCCTGAAGCAGTGCCAGGAGATGAACATCCCGATTGAGGAGCTCATCACCCACACCTTCCCCCTCGATCAGATGAACGAGGCTATGGAGACCAACGTGGCTCAGAAGGGCATTAAGATCGCCTATATCGCGAAATAAGCAAAGGAGTTACCGATATGGCAGCTCTTGGAATGATTGAAGTATATGGATTCACCACCTCTATCATCGTCGCCGACGTTTGCGCGAAGGCTGCCGATGTTCAGATCGTGGCCATCGACCGCAACAAGCCCGCCAACGCAGAAAAGTGCGCTGTTCCGCTTCTTATGGTCGTAAAATTCGAGGGAACCCCCGCCGCCGTCCAGGCCGCCCACGATGCAGGCGTCGAGGAGGCAAAGAGCCGCGGTCTGTACCTCACCTCCCGCGTCATTGCGGGCTTCTCTCCCGAGGCCGAGTGGTTCGCCCACCTGCCTGCAACGGGCCGTGACAAGCTCCGCAATTACGTCACCAAGGACGGCAAGCAGGTTTAACGCCCCCGTCCTCCACCCACACACAAATAATTTTTAAGGAGAATATCACAATGAACGAAGCTCTTGGTATGATCGAAACCCGTGGTCTCGTAGCTGCAATCGAGGCAGCTGATGCAATGGTAAAGGCAGCTAACGTAACCCTGCTCGGTTCCGAGAAGATCGGTTCCGGTCTGGTCAGCGTTATGGTTCGCGGCGATGTCGGTGCTGTTAAGGCCGCTGTTGAGGCCGGTGGCGCTGCCGCTTCCCGCCTGGGCGAGGTTGTTGCTACCCACGTTATCCCCAGACCTCACACTGACGTCAACAAGCTCCTGCCCACCATCTAAAGAACGAAGGGCTCTGCCCCGGACCCGCTCAAGGGGCTTTAAAGGAAGCCCCTTGAGAATCCCCAAAAACCTGAAAGCAGATATTTGGGGAGGGTAAACGTTCTTGCCTACCAAACGAAAGTGAGGTTACGACAAAATGGATAAGGCAATCGCACTGCTCGAAGTACAGGCAATGGTTACGGCCATTGTGGGTCTTGACGCGATGGTCAAGGCCGCAGACGTGAAGCTCATTCACGTCGAAAAGAGACTGGGCGGTCGTCTTGTGACCGTGGTGGTCGAGGGCTCGGTTTCGGCCGTTCAGGCCGCCGCCGAGGCCGGTAGGGCCGCCGCCGCCGAGGTTGGCAATGTCATGCTCTGCGAGGTCATCGCACGTCCGCACCCCGAGGTCATGAAGTTCCTGCACACCGATCCCGTTCCTTGATGGACGGTGTCGGAGCTACAATAGATCCCCCCAAAATGACACACAAATTTTCTTAGGAGGAAAATACAATGAACGAAGCTCTTGGTATGGTTGAAACCCGTGGTCTTGTGGCTGCCATCGAGGCTGCCGATGCAATGGTAAAGGCTGCTAACGTTACCCTGATCGGTTCCGAGAAGATCGGCTCCGGTCTGGTCAGCGTTATGGTCCGCGGCGACGTCGGTGCCGTTAAGGCTGCCGTCGAGGCCGGCGGTGCTGCCGCTTCTCGTCTGGGTGAGGTTATTGCTACCCACGTTATCCCCAGACCTCACACCGATGTGAACAAGCTCCTGCCCACCATCTAAGGTATGGAACGAGGGGCTCTGCCCCGGCCGAGCTTTGCTCGGCTCCCCACGCTCAAGGGACTTCTTATAAGAAGTCCCTTGAGAATCCTCAAATTGACGAACGAATGGTCTTTTCTTCGGAAAAGAATTTTGGTTTTTTAATTTGTAACATTTACAGGAAAGAGGTTTTGATCATGGATCTGAATGCGAATACCATCGAAGCGATCGTCAAAAAGGTCATTTCCGAGATGGATGCTCCCGCCAAGGCGGAGGATATGTCCATCCCGGTGGGTATCTCAAACCGCCATATTCATCTGTCCCGCGAGGATCTGGACACTCTGTTCGGGAAGGGCTATGAGCTCACCCCCATCAAGGATCTGTCTCAGCCCGGTCAGTACGCCTGCAAGGAGCAGCTCACGATCGTCGGCCCCTCCATGCGTCCCATTGAGGGTGTGCGCGTGCTGGGTCCCATCCGCAAGGAAAGCCAGGTGGAGATCTCGGTTACCGACTCCTTCGTGCTGAAGGTCAAGCCTCCCGTCCGTGAGTCCGGCTCCCTGGAAGGATCTGCCCCCATCACCATCATCGGCCCCAAGGGTATCGTCACCCTGAAGCAGGGCTGCATCATCGCCAACCGCCACATCCACATGAGCCCCGCCGACGGCGCCCGCTTCGGCGTCAAGGACGGCGATTATATCACCGTGGATGCCTTCGGCGGCACCAAGCGCACCCGCTGGTTCGACGTGCAGGTTCGCGTCAGCGACAAGTTCTGCTTGGAAATGCACGTAGACACCGACGATGCCAACGCCGTGGGCTTCAAGAACGGTAGCACCGTCACCATGGTCAAAAATTGATCTGTCAATCCTTGACCGGACAGAGAACAAGAACGGAGTAATATTATGCTCAAAGGAAAAGTTGTGGGGACCATCGTGTCCACCAATAAATTTGACTCTCTGCGGGGCTACAAGTTCCTGGAGATCCAGTTGAAAGAAAACGATGTGTTGACCGACCGCTATATCATAGCCGTGGATCGCAGCATCAGCGCCGGTATCGGCGAGGACGTACTGGTTGTGACCGGTTCCTCCGCCCGCGCCGCCGTTGGGGATATGAGCGCCCCTGTAGATGCCGTGGTTGCCGGTATCATCGATAAACTCCAATTCTAAGCTTGAAAATTCTTGAAAGAGGTACTGCAATATGTCCGACTTGAAACAATTACTGCAAAACAACGGTGTCGTTGGTGCAGGCGGCGCAGGCTTCCCCTCCTACTGCAAGCTGGCAGAGGGGGCCGATACCCTACTCATCAACGCCGTTGAGTGTGAGCCCCTGCTCTACACCAGCTACACCCTGCTCCAGGAACGTATCCGTGACATCGTCATCGGTATGCGTGCCGTCATGGAGTATGTCCATATTCCGAGAGGCTTGATTGCGGTAAAGGATTACCGAGCAGCCAAGTTGGGCTATAGCGACGGCCAAGAGCTGGCTCCCGGTGTGTTCATCAAGTACATTCCCAACATCTATCCCATGGGCGACGAGATCAACCTCATCTACACCGCTACCGGCCGTGTCGTCCCCCCCGGACAGCTCCCCATCACCCGCGGCGTCATCGTATATAACACCGAGACCATCTACAACATCGGTCTGGTTGTGCAGTTCGGTCAGCCCGTGACCAAGACCTATTTGACCATCTCGGGCGATATTCCCAAGGCCTACTGCGTAAAAGTTCCTGTAGGTATGAGAATTTCCGAGGTACTCAAAATCATGAACGTCCAGGTGCCTGACACCCACGTGGTCATCGATGGCGGCCCCTCCATGGGTACCATCGTCAACCTCAGCACCGACGTGGTCAAGAAGCCCTGCTCGGGCCTGCTCATTCTGCCCAAGACCATCCCCGCCGTTCGCAATAAGCTCCGCACCATGGAGGAGAACTTCCGCCGCGCTGCTTCTGTCTGCTGTCAGTGCAGCCGATGCACCGATCTGTGCCCCAGACATCTCTTGGGCTATCCCTTGGAGCCTCATAAGATGGTACGCTCCACCCTCTCCGCCGCCCAGGCTGATCCCGAGCTGATCAAGTCCGCCACCATGTGCTGCGGTTGCGATATTTGCAGTACGCTGGCCTGCTGTCAGGAGATCTCGCCCATGCAAGTGATCAAGGAGTATAAGAATATTTTGGCCAAGAACCGCATTAAGTACGTAGCCAACCCCAACGAGCAGTTCACTCCCTCTCCCGAGCGTGAGGCCCGTATGGTCAGCGCAGGCAAGTGGAAGGAAATGCTGGGCGTTGCCCAATACGATAAGTTCCCTCCCATCTACGTGGAGGAGAAGTTGAAGGCCACCGAAGTCCAGGTGCCCATGTCCCAGCACATCGGCGCCCCCGCTATTCCCATCGTGAAGGTCGGCGACGAGGTGGTTGAAAACCAAATGATCGCAAAGGCCGCCGAGGGCCTGTCGGTTCCCCACTATGCCCCCATTACGGGTAAGGTAACCTACGTGGACGGCAAGACCATCGTGATCCATGTATAAATGAGAGAGGTAGAGAAATATGTATCAGGCTATTGGTATTATTGAACTGAAGAGCATCGCCAAGGGCATTGAGGCCACCGACACCGCGCTCAAGAGCGCCGGAATCCGTTTGGTACAGGCTCATCCCTCCTGCCCCGGCAAGTACGAGATCATTCTGACCGGTGCTATTTCCGACGTGACCGCCGCCGTGGAGGTGGTGAAGGCTCGCTTTGGCGACCGCATGATCGACTCCACCGTGATCGGTCGTATTGATCCTCAGGTGATTACCGCCCTGTTTGGCACCCAGGCCAGCGAGCGCAGCGGTTCTCTGGGTATCATCGAGGCATACTCCGCCGCCTCCACCGTAAAGGCCGCCGATATCGCCGTCAAGACCGCAAAGGTCAACGTAAACGAGCTTCGTCTCTCTCGCGGCATGGGTGGTAAGGGCATGGTCCTCATCACCGGTGACGTGGGTGACGTAACCGCCGCCGTCGAGGCCGGCGCTCAGCACGCCAAGGATCAGGGTCTCTTCTGCAATTCCGCCGTCATTCCCGCTCCTCACAAGGAGCTTTGGGAGCAGCTGTAAGGAATAACAGGGCTCTGCCCTGCTCCCGCTCAAGGGACTTTTTGAAAAAAGTCCCTTGAGAATCCCCAAAAACTTCGCAAATTATTGTCTTTTGTTCGATCACGCACCGTTTTCCGAAACGTGCATTTTTTGAATTTGCCCATTCCGAATTTTTTTCGTTGAATATAGATAAAGTGAGGGTGATCCCATGTCCGAACTGAAGTTTGTTATTGAAAAAAGCCCGCGTATCGCCAAGCTCGTGCATGATCTGTATGAGAATATGCCCGAGATTGAGGCAGACCGCGCAGAGCTTGTCACCGAGAGTTACAAGCAGACCGAGCATCTGCCCATGGTCAAGCGTCGCTCTGCGGCCTTCCGTCACATTCTGGAGAACATTCCCATCGTCATTCGCCCCGGCGAGCTCATCGTAGGCTCCAATTCGGTGGCCCCCCGCGGCTGTCAGACCTTCCCCGAGTTCTCCTTTGAGTGGCTCCCTCCCGAGTACAAGACCATCGCGACCCGTGAGGCCGATCCCTTCTACATCTCCGACTCCACCATCCGCCGTCTGGATGCCGTACATCCCTACTGGAAGGGGCGCACGGTCAGCGACCTGGCCGCCGCCAACATGGATCCCGAGGTGCTGGACGTGTTCATGAACCACGGTATTTTCACCGTCGGTAACTATTTCTACAACGGTGTCGGTCACGTCAACGTCAACTACGAGAAGGTCATCAACTGCGGTTATGAGACGATCATTGACGAGACACGTGCCGAGCTGGCCAAGCTGAAGCGGGGTCAGGGCGATTACGCTGACCGCCGCAATTTCCTGGAGGCCGTGATCGAGAGTTGCGAGGCCGTCATTGCCTACGCCCGCCGCTACTCCGACCTGGCTCTGTCCCAGGCCGCCGATTGCACCGACTCCGACCGCAAGGCCGAGCTGCTCACCATCGCCGAGGCCTGCGACCGTGTGCCCGCCAAGCCTGCCCGCACCTTCCACGAGGCCTGCCAGAGCTTCTGGTTCGTCCAGCAGCTCATGCAGATGGAGTCCTCGGGTCACTCCATCTCCCCCGGCCGCTTCGACCAGTATATGTACCCCTTCTTCAAGGCCGACCTGGACGAGGGCCGCACCACCTACGAGGCCGCCCAGGAGCTTCTGGACTGCATCTGGGTCAAGCTGAACGATCTGAACAAGGTTCGTGATGCCGCCTCCGCTGAGGGCTTTGCCGGCTACGGCCTGTTCCAGAACCTCATCGTCGGCGGACAGGACGAGCATGGCCTGGATGCGACCAACGATCTGTCCTACATGTGCATGGAGGCGCAGATGCACGTTCGTCTGCCTCAGCCCTCCCTCTCCATCCGCGTATGGAACGGCTCTCCCCACTCCCTGCTCATCAAGGCCGCCGCCGTCACCCGCGAGGGTATGGGCGTGCCCGCCTTCTACAACGACGAGGTTATCATCCCCTCCATGATGTCCCGCGGCTATTCCCTGGAGGACGCCCGCGGCTACTGCATCATCGGTTGCGTAGAGCCCTCCGCTTGCCACAAAACCGACGGCTGGCATGATGCTGCCTTCTTCAACATGGTCCGTCCTTTGGAGCTTGTTTTTTCCTCGGGCATGGACAAGGGCGAGCAGATCGGCCCCAAAACCATGGACGTTCTGGAAATGACTCATTTTGAGGAGTTCTTTGAGGCCTTCAAGACCCAGCAGGAATTCTTCATTGAAATGATGGCCCAGGCCGACAACGCCGTGGACGCCGCCCATGCCGTCCGTTGCCCTCTGCCCTTTGAATCCTGCATGATTGACGATTGCATCGCCAACGGCAAGAGTGTCCAGGAGGGCGGTTGCCACTACAACTTCACCGGCCCCCAGGGCTTCGGTATCGCCAACGTGGCCGACTCTCTGGCAGTCATCCGCAAGCTGGTGTTTGAGGACGGCGTGATTTCCATGGCCGAAATGAAGCAGGCTCTGGCCGACAACTTCGGCAAGGGCGCTACCAACAAGCGCGCTCTGGAGCTGACCACCGAGGCCGCCACTCTGCTGGATGCCGAGGGTAAGGACGTGAACGCCGATCTTATCAAGGCCATTTACGAGGGCTTCAAGACCGCCGCCCACATTCCCGCCGACAAGAAGGCCCACTACGACGAGATGCTGGCCATGATCGCCAACGTGCCCAAGTACGGCAACGATCTCCGCGAGGTAGACCTGTTCGCCCGTGAGATCGGTCAAACCTACACTAAGCCCTTGCTGCATCATACCAACCCCCGCGGCGGTATGTTCCATGCCGGTCTGTATCCCGTATCCGCTAACGTGCCGCTTGGACACCAGGCAGGCGCCTCCCCCGACGGCCGTTTGGCCAATACCCCCATCGCTGACGTCGCGGCCGGACCTGGGCCC